>NZ_JACLCT010000027.1:0-58376 GCF_014218915.1 Chryseobacterium sp. C2(2020) | reverse complement strand
TTTCCCGAACTGGATAAATGCATAGATGGCAAGGAAAACTAAATATAATTCAATATTTTAGCGTCGAGTTCACGTTATGTTTAGTATGATAAGACATAAAAGAAGACCTGCATCTTATATTTCGAAACACGAAAATCAGAAACAAAAAAGACTGTCCGTTTCCGGACAGCCTTTTACCTCAAAGCTTAATTGAGTGAAGCAATTAGTTTTTGATGAATCTCTTAGAGACTTCTCCAATCTGGATCATGTAAGCACCTTTAATAAGACCGCTTACATTTACCGCGCCTCTTTCAAGTTTTCCTGAATTGATTAGTTTTCCACCCATGTCGAAGATTTTATACTCTTCGTTCGTTGTATTTGAAATATTTAAAATATCTTTTGCAGGATTCGGATACACTCGGATATCTGTAATCATATCTTTTGTATCTAAAATATTTCCTCTTCCTGATGATACAATATTTAAAGTATAATCTTCTACCTGACCGTACGTATACGTTCCACAAGAAGATGTAGGTACAGAGCTATACTGCATCATCACTCTCATTCTTGTAGTTCCTACAGTCGCTGTTGAAGGAATCGTGATAGATCCTGTTACCGGACTTGTGGTAGATCCTGTTTTAGACCATGCCAATTCTCCGCTGTCTGCGAAATCTCCGTCTCTGTTATAATCAATATAAACAGCATAAGCTTCATTATACTTGGTTGATGTCCAAACAGGAGTAATGGAAAGTGAGTACGCAGAACCTCTTGTTACATTCGTAGAAACTGAAGTGAAGTTTTCGTAACCTGCCGTTCCTGTTGAAGTATTGTTAATGCTTCCAAATGTTACATTTCCTATTCTTTCATCGGCAGTATTATTCGCTGAAGCAGAACAGTAAGAAACCGCTGTTCCTGCTAAAGTGGTTACAGAAACCGTGTTGCTGGAAACCGAAGCATTTCCTGCTGCATCTTTAGCTCTAACAGTAAAGCTGTATGTAGTAGAAGGAGATAAACTGGATACCGTATAAGAAGTAGAAGCGGTAGAGCCTATTAATGAAGCGCCCTGATAAACATCATAGCCTGTAACCCCTATGTTGTCTGTTGCTCCGGACCATGAAAGATTGGTACTTGTAGAAGTTGTTCCGGAAGCCGCAAGAGTAGGAGCAGTAGGAGCAGTCGTATCGGAAGTTCCGGAACCTGCATTTACTGTAATGTTGGCATTGTTCACATCAAAGAAAATGTGGTTGGAACCTTTTACCATGATTCTTCCTGTTGTGGTAGACGTATTCGGGATGGTTACCGCCTGTGTTCCGTCGTTTGGAGTTCCCGCCAATAGAGTTGTCCATGTATTTCCTCCGTCTGTAGACCAAAGAATATCTACGTTGGCTGCATTTACACCATTCGCTGTTGTTCCTGCCACATTCCATGTTACGGTTTGGGAAGTTCCTCCTGTAACGGTTGTTGCGGTATTTTGAGAACTTACGCTGAAAGGTCCTGCTGTTCCGTTTACCGTGATCACTGCATCATCTGAGTTATTTCCGGAACCTCCGGCTCTGTTGTCGCGAACTGTAAATCTGAAATTGTACGTTCTTGCTACATTGGATAGTGCTTCAACAGTAATCTCAGATCCTGCTGTTGTAGTAGCTCCTGCCAGAACTGAAGCCATTCTAGGGAAGTATCTTACCGGGGTAGTTTGTGGCGTCCATGATCTGAACGTAGGTCCTGTTGCTTTTGTAGCACTTGCCGCAGAACTTGCTCCGGTTTGTGAAGAGGATGCATTGTCCATTTGTTCCCAGATGTACGTTAAAGAATCTCCGTTTGCATCTGTTCCTGATCCTGTTAACATAAACGGTGTTCCTTTCGGAATGGTATAATCTAAACCTGCATTTGCCGTAGGAATAGAATTTCCTGTACTTGTGCTTGTAGGGCAGGTTTTAGCTTTGATATTATTGGTAATCTGCTGAATGCTGATTGCGTGGAAGAAAGCATCCGAATGCGGCTGAATATCCTGAGAAGTAATTCCCGCATATCCCATGATGGTTGATCCTGAACCCGGCTCCATATTGGCTCCCGTTCCTTCGTTATTCATAGAGAAGGTGTGGTTTCCGCCGAATTGATGTCCTAATTCGTGTGCTACATAGTCGATATCGAAGTTATCTCCTGAAGGAATTGCATCTGCCGGAGAAGTATAACCGCTTCCTTTGGAGCCATTGGTACAAACACAGCCGATGCATCCTGCATTTCCGCCACCTCCGGAAGCTCCGAATAAGTGACCGACGTCATAATTTGCTTCGCCAATAACCGAAGTTAATGTAGACTGAAGCTGTGAATTCCAGTTGCTTAAGCTGGAAGCAGGAGAATAAGGGTCTGTAGAAGCATTGGTATAGATTACTGAATCGTTATTTGCGATTAAAACCATTCTCGCTGCAAAATCTTTTTCAAAAACACCGTTTACACGGGTCATTGTGTTGTTCATTGCCGCTAAAGCGTTGGCTTTTGTTCCTCCGAAATACGTTGCGTATTCTCCGGTACAGGAAAGTGCTAACCTGAATGTTCTCAGTTTTGCATCATCGGCATTTGGTCTTGCCACCAGATTGGTTGTGTTTGCAACGCCTTTTTGCGCAACGTCGATTACGGTACATTCGAACTTGCTTAAATCGTCTTTTTTATCAGATTTTTTATAAACAACATAGGTCGAAAGATCTTTTGAGTAAGGCTCGATGAAAACCGCTGATTTATCTCCGTAGATTTCCATGGATGACAATCCCAGAGGCGAAACGCTAAAATAAACAGTGGAACCGGAGTCTCCTAATCCTTCACCGATATACGATTTGATGTCCGGATATTTTGCTGCCAGTTGAGGATCGAAATTAGAATTTTCTCTTACTTTAAAATTTTCCATTTTTCCCTCAGAATTCGGGAACGAGATAATAATTTCAGACTTTTCTCCTGCTGCAAGTCTTTTTGGGGCTTTAGCAAGAGCATTTTTTAAACCATTAATATCCAGACTGTAGATTTTCGGATTGTTAATGGTTAATTTGTTTTCAAAAATTTCAGTAGTTGATTTTCCTGACGTTTCAGACCAAAGTCGGTCGGTCTGAGCGAATGAAATACCTGATGCAAGCATTCCAATCACCAATAGCTGTTTTCTCATACAAGTTTTCTATTTGATTGTGGAATATCAAAGCTAATAAAAAATATGTTATGAAAAATAAAATTTTTTAAGAAAAATTTAGATAATTCGTTCAAATAATTATGCGATACATTAAATGTCAATATTTGGTGAATTTC
This sequence comes from Chryseobacterium sp. C2(2020), assembly GCF_014218915.1. Lineage (NCBI taxonomy): Bacteria > Pseudomonadati > Bacteroidota > Flavobacteriia > Flavobacteriales > Weeksellaceae > Chryseobacterium > Chryseobacterium sp. C2(2020). The sequence continues at coordinate 55,106 of NZ_JACLCT010000027.1, read as the reverse complement.
TCAAAAAAAGAAAATAGCACCCGCAAAATACGGATGCTATTGAATTATTAATCGGATAATTCTAATTTTTAAAACTTGTTATCTGCGGTCGGTCCGTACAGTCCCGGAACTTTGTTTCCTGTAGATCTTAAATAAACCACAAGTTCTCCGCGGTGATGATACAAATGATTATACAGAAACGAGCGGATAACCTGAATCTTCGGCATTGGCGGGAAGATGGAATTTCCGTCCATTTCCATTGTCCATTCGTTTGTCATGGTGTTTTCATCCCAACTTTCGATAGCTTTCTGGGCTTTAGCAACATTTTCTTCAAATTTGGCAACAATATTTTCTGCTTTGGAAATATCGCCTTTGTCGTATTGATAGGTTCCCATATCGAATACATCCTGATTGAATGTCGCGTCATACCAATTATAAACTTCGACTACGTGCGAAGCCAGTTCGGCTGTTGTCCAGTTAATTTCAGACGGTTTATAATCCAAAGCACTGTCCGGAATGGCCTGTAAAAGTTTGCGGGTATTTTCTGCTTCATGCAAAAATTCACCTAATAATGCCTGTTTAATCATTTGTGGATGTTTTTGAGATAATTTAGTTAAAATTTATTTTGTAATATCTCTGCCGATAACCAGTCTCTGGATCTCGGAAGTTCCTTCTCCGATGGTGCAAAGCTTAGAATCTCTGTAGAATTTTTCTACCGGGAAATCTTTTGTATAACCGTAACCTCCGAAAATCTGCACCGCGTTGTTTGAAATTCTTACGCAGGCTTCAGAAGCATATAATTTTGCCATTGCTCCTTCTTTTGTCATTTTTTGCTTAGCGTTTTTCAACGTTGAAGCTCTTTGGATCAATAGTTCCGCTGCATCAATTTCTGTTGCCATGTCTGCCAACATGAAGTTAACTGCCTGAAATTCTGAAATGGATTTTCCGAACTGCTGTCTTTCTTTAGCATATTTTAAAGCTGCTTTGTAAGCTCCTCTCGCAGTTCCTAAACTTAAAGCTGCGATAGAAATTCTTCCTCCGTCAAGAATTTTCATTGCCTGTTTGAAACCTTCACCTACTTCACCTAATCTGTGAGAATCCGGTACACGAACGTTATCAAAGATTAATTCAGCCGTTTCAGAAGCTCTCATTCCCAGTTTATTTTCTTTTTTACCGGAAGAAAAACCAGGCATTCCTTTTTCTAAAACGAACGCGGTAGAATTATTTTTAGCTCCTTTTTCTCCTGTTCTCGTCATTACAACAGCGATATCTCCTGAAATCGCGTGGGTAATGAAGTTTTTTGCCCCGTTAATGATCCATTCGTCTCCATCCTTCACTGCAGTGGTAGACATTCCTCCTGAATCTGAACCTGTATTGTGTTCTGTAAGTCCCCAAGCTCCGATTACTTTACCGGAAGCCAACTGAGGAAGCCATTTGTTTCTCTGCTCTTCGTTTCCGAATTCATAAATGTGGTTGGTACAAAGTGAATTGTGTGCTGCCACAGAAAGACCGATGGATGGGTCTACCTGCGAAATCTCGTCCAGAATTGTTACATATTCATGATAACCAAGACCTGAACCTCCGTACTGTTCCGGAATAACGATTCCCATGAACCCCATTTCTCCTAACTCATGAAATAAATCTTTAGGGAAAGTCTGGCTTTCGTCCCACTCCATAATATTAGGTCTGATATTCTTTTCAGCAAATTCTCTTGCCGTTTCCGCTATCATTTTGATGTTGTCAATAGTCTCTGTATTCATATAGATATCTGTATTTATATAGATAATAGTTAGTTCCCAAAGATAATTAAATTGCCGTAACGCCCAAAAAAATTATTTATGACATAAGGCGGTAACTGCAAAAATCTAGTTTTCAATTTTTTATATTCTTAAAATTAATGATATTTTAATAAAATTTTCCGAACTTTAAGCAGATTAATTTACTATTTTAGCCACCCAATTTTTAAAGCATGAAAAAATTTCTACTGCCTATTATTCTGATTTCATCGTATTTCGCAGCTCAGGCTCCTGCAGGATATTACGACGGAACGACGGGTTTGACGGGTTACGCCTTAAAATCAAAGCTTCATGATATCATTTCGGCGAAAAATATAAACTGGCATTATGGTGATCTTACCAATTATTATAATCAGACAGATTTAGATAAATATTACGATTACGGACCAAGCAATACGACGATTCTGCTTGATATGTATTCTGAAATCCCTACCGGTCCGGATGCTTATGAATATACTACGGCAAATATTATCGGAAGTGCTTCTGCGGAAGGACAGGGCTGGAACCGTGAACATATGATGCCGCAGAGTACTTTTTACAGCAATTATCCGATGTATTCTGATCTGTTTTATGTAGTTCCTACGGATGCAAGAATCAATCAGTTGAGAAGTAATTATCCTTACGGAATTGTGGGTTCTACGATCTATTATACCTTTACCAACAGTTCAAGAATCGGGAACTGTGCGATTCCGGGAATTACTTATACCGGAAGAGTGTATGAGCCAATTAATGAATTTAAAGGAGATGTTGCGAGAAGTCTGCTATACTTTGCAGTACGGTATGAAGGCAAGTTAGGAACGTTTAATTTTAATAATAACGCCAATCCGGCTTCCGATACCAATCCTTTGGACGGAACGGAAGAAAGGGCTTTCGATCCTGCTTATATCGCCATGCTGCTTCAGTGGCATCAGCAAGATCCTGTTTCTCAAAGGGAGATCGACAGAAACAATGCGGTTTATGGGATACAGAAAAACAGAAATCCTTTTATTGATAATCCTTCGTGGGTAAATACGATATGGGGACAGACTCCCGATGCAGTGGCGCCGCAAACTCCTACAAATTTAACAGTAGCGCAAAACAGTGCTTACTTTACAACACTAAGCTGGACTCCAAGTACGAGTACGGATGTAATCGGGTATAAAATTTATCAGAACGGAACATTGGTGGGCGCAACAAAGAATTCAACGTTCACGGCAGATCATCTTACGCCTTCTACAGCTTATAATTTTACTGTAAAAGCCTACGATAATGGTTATCTGCTTTCTTCAGACAGCAATACAGCTTCTGCAACAACATTAGCTTCAGATGTATATGCCAAAGATTTAATGGTAACAAAATATCTTGAAGGGACTTCAAATAATAAAGGAATCGAAATCACCAATAAAACAGGACACCCTGTAAATTTAAGTGATTACAGATTGTCTATTCAGTTTAGCAGCGGAACAAATTATTATTTTGTAGATCCTTATGAACTGGAAGGAACTGTTCAGAATAACGAAACTTTTGTGGTGTTGAATCCGGATGCCAATTTCTCCTGTTACACGATCAATCAGGCAAAGTTTGTAACGGCCGCTCCGCAGATGACGTATTCCGGAAGTCAGTATCTTGAACTGAGATATAAATCTTCAACCGTTGATGCGATTGGAGTTTCGGGGACAAATAATTCTTCGGTTTTAGGGAATGTTTCTTTATACAGAAAATCAAATATCGCCCAACCGACAACGACGTTTAATATTTCGGAATGGGATTCTTATGCGAGCAATTACTGTCAGAGTTTAGGAACCTTGGCAACGGCAGAAGCGATTCTTGCCCAGAATAATGAATTTAAAATTTATCCGAATCCTGTGAACGATCATGTTTTTGTAAGTGGGAAAACCGAAAATATAAAATCAGCACAGATTTTAGATCTTTCAGGGAAAGTGATTTACACTGAACAAAATCCATTTAAGAACAAAAAAGACATTTCTGTTCAAAATTTATCTACAGGAACCTATTTGTTGAAAATTGATGATAAAATCTATCAGTTTATCAAAAAATAATGTAATATTTTAAGCAAAGAAAACAGCCTTCGGTAAAATCTGAAGGCTGTTTTTTTGTTATTTTCAAAAATTCTATTCTTTAATCATTTTAAAAGTTTTGTTTTCTTTTTCTCCCTGAATTCTAATTATATATCCGCCAGAAGAAAGCCCGGAAACATTAATGGTATTTGTTCCTGCTTCTAAAACCTGCGTTTTGATGGTTTGACCGGCTATATTGTAAACAGAAACGGTAGATTTTTCGTTTAAGATTACCAATAGTTTTTCTTTCATCGGATTAGGATATACTTTAATCTCTTTTAAATTTTCAGCAGAAATGTCATGGGGAGATTTCTTTTGTGAATTTTCTTTCTGAGCGTATAATCTGGAGGCAGGATTTAGAAGAGAATCATCCTTCCAGCTTTCCGGCAGACTGTTGTCCATATCTTCAGAGATCAGTTTAAGATAAGAACCTAAACCGTTTGCCTGAGTTGGCCAGGGAGAATTTACTCCGTAATACACATAATCCATAATATTTCCGGATACATCTTTAAAGGTAATCGGTTCTCCTGAATTACTAAGGCTTCCACTTGTCCATTGATATTTATTTATTAAGTCAAACCCAGAAATGAGAGCCGGATTTTTTGCAAGCATAATGGTTTGGTTTTGTGCTATTTTGAAACCTTGTGGAAATGTATAACTAACTGCATCGGAAATAGTATATCCGGAAACATCGATTTCTGAGCCTCCGGGATTTGAAATTAAAATAAATTCTGCATCACTGTTAGATTGCGGTTTGTAATTGATTCCTGTAATCATGAATTTGCCTTCATTCAATTCTTCAATTTTTATCGTTTTTGAGAATTTTGGTCCCCAGTTATTGGTGGTGAACGGACGGGTTACAACGGCATAAGTTCCTGTTGGTAAATTAAATTCTCCATTGTACAATAATGCCGCGGAAGATATAGTACCGTCATTTCCCATAGGATCTGTTCCGTTTGTTGTATAATAAAGCAGAGTGTTTGCATTGGGATTAACCATTTTAATAGTTTCGGTTGTTTTAATTATTCCGGCGGTAGGAATATCGGCAGCGTTAAGAGTATGCGCCATATTATATTCCATCCATTTCTGTAAACTGAACGAAACCCTCTCTGGAACCTGTGCAATAATTCTTGGCCCGTCTACATTTTTCCACTGGCTGTAAACATTTGAGGTGTATCCCATATATGCTGCGTCTAATTTATAAAGCCTGTCCAGCTCAATCATCACAGACTGTATTTTCTGCTGTACCCGAAGTACGGATAATGGCGCTCCTGAAGCTCCTGCGAAATTTCCGGAGGCAGATCCGATGTATTTCAGAACGGCATCTTTTACCAATGTCTTAAATTCTAAATTCCCTGTTGCGGCATTGGTGTTGGATCCCATAAACTGTCCGAAAATTCCTCCGGGACCATTTTTGCTTTCATTAAGGATCCATTTATATTTATAATTGCCGCCGCCTCCGGCAAATGATCTTGCAGGCATGGCTGTATCTGCCGAAGAGTAAGTAATTCCTCCGAAGAAAGAGCCGTCTGTATCGTTAATCATGAACTTGGCTTTCATGATGTTCGGATCATTATGGGTAATTGCAACGGCTTCGTTTTCGGTATCGGTAAACATAAACATAATCTGGAATTTGATAAGATCATCAACATCTACAAATTTTTTAAACTCCTGAAATTTTTTGGCAGAAGCTAAATTTCTGATGTTATCCCATATTGCCTGATTCCCATCTCCTGTCTCTACAATTCCGTTGGTAAAATAGCCATCCTGCAGATTCACCTTTGTGTAGTTGTCATCATCATCCCCAAAAGTTTCTTCAAGATTATTGGTATTGAAATCATTGCGCATTGTTTTTAAACCACGATATTTACCATTAATGAAAAGATGGATGAAGCGTGTATTCAGGGCGTATTTTCCCATTTCTTTCTGAAGTTCCATAGAAACTTTTTCACTGTACCGCATAAACCCTAAATTGAAAACATTTCTGGAAGCGTTATCCTGCCCTTGTTTTAATTCAATGGTCTGCGTTTTTTCCGGAACCTCAAAAGCATCATTAGGATAAGAGTCGAAAAACGGATACTTTGCTTTTTTAACTCCGGAATCAGAATTAAATTTAAATTTTATGTTTGGATTATAAAACCCTAAACTTTCCTGTCCGAATCTTTTCGTCATAGAATTGCTGAAGAAATTTTTTCTTCCGGCGTATACATTATTGTCTATATATTCTACGGAAGCCTCCGTCCATGTTGCCGTAGGTTCGGAATTCATTGAAATAGAAACAACAGGCACTTCGCCAATTGCCTGTGCATATTCATCCGCTGTAATATTAGATTTATATATCCATTGGTTATAACCGCCTGAAGTATTTTCATTGGCATAGTTGTTTTTAAGAATATACGTATGTGCAACCACTCCGGAATTATTTCCATTGGCATCATAAGCATAGAATTTCACTACAGAAGTTTTGTTGATTTCTATCGGAGCAATGTACACTGTTCCGATGGTTACAGAAGGAGTTTTGCCGTCTAAAGTATAGCGAACCGTTGTGCCTGTCTGTACAGGAACAGAAAGATCAAAACCGTCTGAATACACACCTCTCTCTTTACTCAAAGTGAGATCCAGTCGTCTTTTTCCGCCATTATTAGATGCTTTGTAGGTGGGTGTTATAAAGTTTACGAATGTTCCGTTTCCGTCTGATATTCTTCCAAAAGACTGGTTGAAAGGAATGGAGGTGAACGGTAAAACATCCTGTTCGATAAGATTTCCATTTACTTTTCTGGACAGATAAAGGGTTTCGCCATCAGAGCTTAGCCCGAAATTCAGATGATTGCTTCCTTTTGCGGGATCGCTGTCTGCGATGAATATTCCATATCCTTTTGCCGGAATATAAACGTTTCTTAATTCGCTTAAAGTTCTGTTTCCGTTTTTATCCGAAAGATAAACACCGCTGTTCTGGTTGGCGAAATATACAGGATAATCGTGTGCGTTGTAAAGTTCAATCCAGTCTTCGCTCTGAACCAATGTTCCTTCGGAGGATATTTCATTGATGTAAAGCTGCGTCATGTTGGCGGGATCTGTTTCTATTCCTTCGATTTTTGGTCCTGCATTGTTGTTAAGGTATTCGATGACAAGACGAGGTTGATAAGAGAGGGAACCGTTTTTGGAGTACACAGCAGCTCCTCCCGACTCCGATTCTATTTTAAATGCAAGTGAATTTCCGGAACTCCATCCGTTCATTCGGATCTCGTCTATTATATTTCTTAAGTTAGGAGTGCGGTATTTGGTATTGGAAATCCAGGTTCCTGTATTCCAGTCAATAAAAATTGTTGAATAATCTCTTTTCGTAATGTCCTGTAATGCCGAAGTATAGATCTGAGAGTTTGTGTTTTCTGTATAGATTTTAATTTTTGCATTTGTTGTATTGTTGCCATAGGCGTAAAATTCTAAATATGCATCCTGGATATATGCGCCTGAAGGAATCTGGATGTTTTCGAACCTTAAACCTGTGGTTTGCGGAGTTGCTCCGTATTTTCCGCCAAGTTCAAGAATTCCGCTTCCCAGATCCATATTTCCTGTAGGAAGTATTTGTTCTGCATCATTTTCATTTTTAATGATATAGGTTTTAAATGTTTCCTCTAAAGGAATCGCGCCTACTGCCGGACCAGAACCGTTGTTTTTATATTCTATGACTAATCTGGGCTGGTAAGTTGAACTTGCTTCTCTAGACCACACGGTTGCGTTTCCTTCATTTCCTTCAATTTTAAAAGCAATTGGCTGTCCGGATTGCCATCCGCTAAGCCTTGCTTCATCAATTATTTCTTTAAGATCTGCTGTTTTATATTTTACATTCGCAACACTCCATGGAACAGTGATTCATTTTACTTTCCGCAAACTGTAGTTTCGTGCAGAAATATGATTTACAGCCGTTGTGTAAGCCGCAGAATTTCCCAGTTCTGTACGGAAGGTAAGTTCAGCGTTATTGGGACTCGTGCCGTAGGAATACAATTCTATGTAGGCATTGGTAATTTCTGCAGCAGGCGGAATCTGAATGTTTTCAAATCTTAAACCTGTAATCTGCGGTGATGTTCCCGATTTTCCGCCGAGTTCCAGCGCGGCTTCTCCAAGATTTAAATTTCCGGTTGTAAGAATTTGTTCCGCATCGTTTGTACCGGATGTAATTGTTGCCGAAATGGTAGTGGTATTGGTTGTATAAAGTATAACGAGCTTCGGTCTGTAACCTGTACCTCCCGAAAAAGATTTCACTGTAAAATCCCCCTGTGCATTTCCTTTAATTCGAAAAGAGATATTTGCACTGTTAACTGTTCCCGGGAACATTTCGCTGAAAATATTCTTAAGATCCGGCGACTGATATTTCTGATTAGCCTGACATCCATTCGTAATCCATTCAACAAAATTGGAGGAATAATTTCGGGATTTTAAATTCAGACCAGTAGAGGAAGCTGTTGAAGCAGGATAGGGAAGTGAGCTGCCTATTTCTCCGGTAATTTTCAATGTTGTAGAATTCGTACTTACTTCATCACCGTAAAAAATCAGATAAACATTATTTACAACCGCATCAGACGGGAGTGTAATATCGTTAAAATAAAGAAATGTTTCCTGTAGATTGGTGCCGTCTTTTCCGGATAGTTCAAGATCCGAACTGTCAAAGCTTACAGTATTGTTTGCCAATACTTCAGCGTCATTAGATTGGCTGCTTATCTCTGTTTGATACTGGCTTTGCGAAAATACAAAGCAGGAAAAACAAAGCGCCATTAAGAGCATTTTAGTTTTCATGATAGTTGCATTTAAAGGTTAAACTTCATTCGTGTTTTTTTTAAATACATTCTGATAACATTACTAAAATACGTTTTATTTTATTTATATGGTGTTTTTAATTGAAATATGTTATTAAATATTTAAATAATTAAGTTAAAAATTTAAATTACTTCAAATTAATCTAATAATAATCCGAAATTCGGTTTGAAACAATATATTCGAAATATTTTTTTTAGTTCTTCACTTTTATCGGAGGAAAATTTATTTTTTTTGAATAAAATCATGACAACAGAACACAAAAAGTTACTTTTTGATTTAAAATAATCTTTTTAGTAAAATTATTTTTATTCGTTGAAATCTTATTTCTGTACACATTTTCAGTGTGTTTTTACTTTTTTGCTGGTCAATTTCTGAAATTTTCTGTTACAGATTCAAAAATGCAGTCAATTATAAGGTATAGATATAAGCAGATTCACTAATAATCATTATCTATAAGTGTTTCTGCTTATATTTTTTATTTATAAGTAATAATGCTTATATTTGCAGAATGATAGCGGTCATTACCGGAGATATTATAAATTCGCAGCACGCGGAAACAGAGGTTTGGATCACCAAGCTTAAAAATCTTCTCGAACATTGGGGAAGCGCTCCCGGTACATGGGAAATCTACAGAGGCGACGAATTTCAGTTCAAATGTAAAATAGACGATGTATTCTGGCGTTTTCTCGCCATAAAATCACTTATAAAAAGTCAGGAAAATTTAGACGTAAGAATTGCCATCGGTATTGGCGAAGAAAATTTTTCATCTGAAAAAATCACCGAATCCAACGGAACGGCTTATGTGCATTCCGGAAGACTTCTGAATGATCTGAAAAATGACGGACATACCGTTTCCATCAAAACATCCAATGATTCCGTAGACCGGGATCTTAATATTCTGCTGAAATGGTCTTCCAAAGATTTTGATTCCTGGACGGTTGCCAATGCAGAAATTATTCATGAGATGATTATGAATAAAGACATCACGCAGGAAGATCTTGCGAAAAAGTTTGCCATCTCACAATCTTCTGTAAGCCAGAGACTGAAGCGTGCAAACTATGAACTGATCGTAGAAACCAATCAATATTTCAGAAAAAAAATATCCGAACTGTAAGCATGGTTTTTATTCAGCTCATATTGGCGCATTTATTTGGAGACTTTATTCTTCAGCCAAATTCATGGGTTGCAGAGAAGGAAAACAAAAAGCTGAAAAGCAGATATTTGTACCTTCATGTTCTCATCCACACTATTCTGAGTTTTATTTTCCTCTGGAACACCGAATTGTGGTGGATCGCCTTTCTGATTGGAGTTTCACATTTTATTATTGACTCTGCGAAGCTTAGTTTTCAGACAGCAAAATCTAAAAAATCATGGTTCTTTATCGATCAGGCTTTACATATTGCAGTGATCGCAGGAATTTCCTTTTATTTTAATGAATTTAATTTTGACTTTTTAAAAAATCAGGAAATTTTAAAAATCATCATGGCAGCTTTGTTTTTAACGACACCGGCTTCCATTTTTATCAAGATATTATTGTCTTCGTGGACTCCGGTTCCCGAAACTCAGAATAACATACAAACCGAATCTTTATCGAGCGCCGGAAAATATATCGGGATCTTAGAACGTTTATTGGTTTTCACCTTTATTGTGGTTAATCATTGGGAAGGCGTAGGTTTTATGGTCGCCGCAAAATCTGTTTTCAGATTTAGTGATCTTGCTCAGGCAAAGCAGAGGAAATTAACCGAATACGTTCTCATCGGAACCCTTCTGAGCTTTGGAATGGCAGTTTTAACAGGAATTTTAATTAAGTAATATAAATCTAATAAAAGTAATTTTAGAAAATGGAAAAGAAAGAAATGTTGTACGAAGGTAAGGCAAAACAGGTTTTTGCAACCGATAATCCTAATGAAGTAGTGGTACGTTTCAAAGACGATGCCACTGCATTTAATGCTCAGAAAAGAGGATCCGTAGATCTTAAAGGAGAGATGAACAACGCGATCACGACTCTTATTTTTGAATATCTGAATGAAAAAGGGATTAAGACTCATTTCATTAAACAACTGAACGAAAGAGAGCAGTTGGTAAGAAAAGTATCCATCATTCCTTTGGAAATGGTGGTAAGAAACTATTCGGCAGGAAGTATGGCGCAGAGACTGGGAGTGGAAGAAGGAATTAAATCTCCGGTTACCATCTTCGATATCTGCTACAAAAAAGACGAATTGGGAGATCCGCTAATTAACGATCACCACGCAGTATTCTTAGGAGCTGCAACGTATGAGGAGCTTGATGAAATGTATGAATTAACTTCAGACATCAACGAAATCTTAATCGATCTTTTCGATAAAATGAACATCATCTTAGTGGATTTCAAAATTGAATTAGGAAAAACTGCAGACGGCGAGATCATCCTTGCAGACGAAATTTCTCCGGATACCTGCAGACTTTGGGACAAAGATACGATGAAGAAGCTGGATAAGGACAGATTCAGAAGAGATCTTGGTGAAGTTACCGAAGCTTACGTTGAGATCTATAACAGACTGAAAACGGTACTTGCTAAATAATTACTAGGGCAGAAGCCAGAAGTTGGAAGCTGGAAGTTTATCTGAATAGGCAATGGTTTTGTTGTGAACTTCAGACTTCGAGCTCCCGGCTTCCACCATCAAAATTTAGAAAAAATAGAAATGAAAAGTTTAGACATTCATAAAAGTGAATATTTAAAACAATTTGAAACCCAAACCTACGGAAGAAATCTCTTCAGAACACAGGAAGAAGAAAAATTAGACGCTCCGAACGAGGAGTGCGGAATCTTCGGAATGTATTCTGATAATGATCTGGATACGTTTTCTCTTTCACAGTTCGGTCTTTTTGCATTGCAGCACAGAGGTCAGGAAGCTTGTGGTATTTCTGTTCTTAAAAACGGGAAAATTACCAATATGAAAGATGAAGGTCTGGTTTTGGATGTTTATAAAGAGATCAACGATCCTGAAACTTTTATGGGAAATTCTGCGATCGGACACACACGTTATACGACTGCAGGAGACAAAAAGAAATATAATTTTCAGCCGTTTTTCGCGAAAAACGAATACGACCAGATTATCCTTTCCATTGCGCACAATGGTAATTTAACCAATGCCAAAGAACTGAAAACGGAACTGGAAGCGGAAGGGGTCGTGTTCAGAGCGACGTCCGATTCTGAGGTTATTTTAAGATTAATTCAGAAGAACCTTGATTTGGGACTTCGCGGAGCCATTAAAGCAACCATGGAGAAAATTGAAGGTGCTTATTCGGTTGTCGGGATGACGAGAAATAAATTCTTTGCGTTCAGAGATTTCAACGGAATCCGTCCTTTGGTTTTGGGAGCAATCAATGAAAACTCTTATGTTGTTGCTTCAGAATCTGTGGCTTTAGATGCAGTAGGAGCGCAGTATGTTCGTGATATTTTACCGGGAGAAATTATTTATACCAATGAAAACGAACCCGGAAAACTTCATTCTTACATGGTAGATGAAGAAAAAGGAAAGCAGAGAATATGTTCTTTTGAATATATTTATTTTGCAAGACCCGATTCTACTTTAGAAAATATTAATGTGTACGAAATCAGGGAAAAATCTGGAGAAAAAATCTGGCATCAGGCTCCTGTGGAAGCAGATGTTGTGATTGGAGTTCCGGATTCCGGAGTTCCGGCTGCCATTGGTTTTTCCAAGGCTTCGGGAATTCCTTTCCGTCCGGTTTTAATTAAAAACAGATACATCGGAAGAAGTTTCATTGTACCGACTCAGGAAATGAGAGAAAGGGTAGTGAACCTGAAACTGAATCCTATTATTTCCGAGATTAAAGATAAAAGAGTCGTGATTATTGATGATTCCATTGTACGCGGAACCACTTCAAAAAGACTTGTTAAAATTCTTAAAGATGCAGGCGTGAAGGAAATTCATTTCAGAAGCGTTTCTCCGCCGATTATCGCTCCTTGTTATCTGGGAATCGATACGCCGTCGAAAGACGATCTGATCTCTGCCAATATGTCTACGGAAGAACTTAGAGATTACTTAGGAGTAGATTCTCTTGAATTCTTAAGCGTTGAAAATCTGAAAGAAATTTTAGGCTCTGCCAATCACTGTTTCGGGTGTTTCACGGAAGAATATCCTGTAGGAAAAGGAGAGGAGGTAGAATTATTCAATTAAAATATTCCTGAAAAAAGAAAAATGTCAGACTTAAATTTTAAGTCTGACATTTTTTATTCTGTTTTAAATTGCTTAGAATTTATACGCTACACCAACTTGGAAAACGCCGTTTCTTACTGCATCACCTGTATTGTTTTCTGCGATATCCGTAAGTCCTGCAACATATCTTGCCGTAATTCCGAATTTTTGCTCAAAATAGTATCCTGCTCCAAGACCTAAGCCAAGATCAAAACCTTTGAATGCTTGATCTACATCTACAGAACCTCCGTCTCCTTTTAATTTCTGGCTGATTGCAAAACTGAATTGTGGACCAGCTTCAACATATAAATCCGGAAGAACGTTGTACTGAACCATTACAGGAACTGAAATATAATCCAGATTAAGCTTTACAGAAGAATAAGTTTTGTCTTTAGCACCCATTCCGTTATACAAAACTTCCGGCTGTACGCTAAAAGAACTTGCTACAGGAATGTTTGCAAAGAAACCTCCGTAGAATCCTGCTTTTGCCTTAGAATCGTTGTCGTTAATAGAAGATACGTTAAGTCCCGCTTTTACTCCGAATTTTACCGGTGAAGCTGAAGCTGCTGCTTTTTCCTGTGCGAATGAAAATGTACCTGCTGTAATTGCAAGTCCTAGAAAAATCTTTTTCATAGTCTATTAATTTTTATGAATGTTTATTATTAAAGTGCTGCAAATTTAATAAAAAGAAAAAGATCAGACCTCATGATGAAACCTGATCTTTGTTATGAAATCAAAAATTGTTTTTTATTTAAAACTTATAGTTCAGACCTAGCTGAAATGATCTGTTTGTGTTTACATTTTTCTGAGCATCGGTTACTGCATCAGAATTGTTGTAAATATGGGTAAGACTGTTAACATATCTCGCGTTAATTCCCAAATTACGGGTAAAATAGTATCCCAGACCGACTCCAAAACCTAAATTGAACTTCTTAATATCGTCTTTATTAATACTTTCGGAAGCTGATAAAGTCTGTGTAGTGGTTGTTCCCGCAGTGGTTGTGGCAATAGTCTGTTCACCTTTGTTTTTACCGTCTACGAAATAACTTACTTCCGGACCTGCTTCTACATAGAAATTGTCAGTAGGTTTCATCTGAAGCATTACCGGCACGGAAATATAATTCAGTGTAGTGCTGTAATCCTGCTTGGTTCTTACGGTTGTAGCTCCTGTGGTAACTTCCGTATCGGAAAGTACACTTTTTGCACCCATCTGGTTGTATAAAACTTCCGGCTGTAATGCAAACTTTTCAGATAATGGTACATTTACGAAAACACCTGCATTAAATCCTATTTTCTGGTTTTTGGCTGTAAGTTCCTGTTCGCTGAATTGGGAAGCGGTTGCCGCTCCTTTAATACCAAATCTTACAGGCTCCTTCATTTTTACTGGTGGGGTAGCTTTTGTTTTTACTTCCTGTGCAAACACAAATACTCCTCCTGTTACTGCCATTGCTAGAAATAACTTTTTCATAATTTTACATTTAAATTTTACTACTTTTTTGTGCCCTGAAAATTTCTTTCAGGTACTTGTTAATTTGCAAAATGCTTGCCAAAAGGGATTTTATGAAGTTTTAAATGTTAATAATTCACAATTTTTGGAGTGAATTATTATGTATTGAATGATATCGTATTATCCAATCAAAAGGTCAGGCTTCATGATGAAACCTGACCTTTTTATGTATTGAAATCAAAATTGTTTTAGTGAATCAGCTTCTTAGAATTTGTAAGCTAAACCAACCTGGAATGTGTTGTTTCTTGTTGCATCAGAACCGCTTGGTCTGTCTTTAGCAACGTCTGTAACACCCGCAACGTATCTTGCAGTAATACCTAAGTTATCTGTGAAATAATATCCTGCTCCTAAACCAATACCGAAGTTAAATGTGTTTAGGTTGTCTTTATTGATATCATCTGTATAGCTTGCAGAAGAAGTTGTTGTTCCTGAAGCATTGGTTACAGTTGTAGTTCTGTCTCCTTTATTTTTTGCGCTTACCAGAAATCCGAATTCAGGACCTGCTTCAACGTAAAAGTTTGGAACGAAGTTATACTGGAACATTACCGGTACAGCAATGTAATCTAAGTGAGTTGAAAAAGATTCAACGTTTCTTGTTGTTGTATTAAGAACTGTAACTTCATCAACACTTTTTACTTTAGCTCCGTACTGAGAATATAAAACCTCCGGCTGAACACTGAATGAACTTGCTAAAGGAATGTTTGCAAAAACACCTGCGTTAAATCCGATTTTAGATTTTTGATCTTCAAGACTTGCATCTTTAGAAAGAGAAGCTACGTTCATCCCACCTTTGATACCAAATCTTACCGGGCTTGAAGATGAACCCGTCGTCTGAGCGAATGCTAATGAACCAGCTGTAAGTGCTACTCCTAAAATTAACTTTTTCATAACTTTAATTTTTTAATTTTTACTATTTCTAATTTTAAATTTTACTACTGTCAATTTTTTCGTTTGACGGAGAGTATCTTTCAAATTGCTTGCCAAAAAACAGATTATGATAAATGTCATAGAAAAATCCGCCTGTAAAAACAAACGGATTTTATTTTAGTGATTTGAATTTCAGTAATTTAAATTTTTAATTAAACATTTGTTTAGAAATAATCTAAATTCTGAATTATACTGAAAATAAGTTAGATTTTTATCAGAATTTTCAAAAATTAAAGAGAAACATCATTCAGTTTTCTGTAAAAGTCCAAAGAAGCCGTGATGTTTTTCAGGCTGCACTGATGATCGAAATTACACGCACCAATTCCGGTAATCAACGAGAAATTGATCTTGCTGTCTGTATTTTTTTTATCGTTCAGCAAAAGATCAAAAATAGCTTCATCATTAAAATCGCTGATATCAAGGTAAGGATAATATTTTTGAATGCTTTCGATAATAATCATAGTGTCTTCTTCAGAAATTAAACCTTCAAGATAAGCAAGATGCGCTTCCGTAATCATTCCCATAGCAACTGCCTCGCCATGAAGAATAGGGTTACCCTGACTTAAGCACAGGCTTTCTACGGCATGACCGATCGTATGGCCGAAATTGAGCGTTTTCCTGATATTTTTCTCGTGAAAATCTTCCTGAACAACATTCTGTTTAATATCCATCGACGTCTGAATATGCGGAATTACGCCTTCAATATCCAGTTTATTAATTTGGGTGAGATTTTCCCAGTGAGATTTATCGGCAATTAATCCGTGTTTCAGCATTTCGGCAAATCCGCTTCTTAATTCTTTGAAGGGAAGAGTTTCAAGAAATTTAGGATAGACAAAGATTTTTTCAGGAAAAGTAAAAGTTCCCACCATATTTTTATAATGCATCAGATCAATCCCTGTTTTTCCCCCGATAGAAGCATCACACATCGATAAAAGTGTGGTCGGAATATTAATAAACTGTATTCCTCTTTTATAAGTAGACGCTACAAAACCTCCCATATCCGTAATAACGCCGCCGCCGAGATTAATAACCAGAGCTTTTCGGTCTGCCTGCATTTCCGTAAGAATTTCCCAAAGCTGGTTTGCCGTCTGTATATTCTTCATCTCTTCACCGGCTTCAATCTCCAGAATTTCAAAGCCAAGATCCGTTTCCATATTTCCTAAAAGGATAGGGAGACAATATTCATGCGTATTTTCATCAACCAGAATAAAGATTTTGCTGAAAGATTTTTCGTGTAAGAAGTCGTTTAATTGAGAAAAATTATCGTTTAATATTGTTATCATTTTCAGATTTTCTGTAGGGTTAAATGTAAAACTATATTGCAAAGTTATGATTCTTAATTTTTAACTCGTTATTAAATATACTATCTTTGCAGAAATTTTTAGAATGAGCAGAGATAATAATAATTCAGAACGACCAAAGAGACCAAGAATTTCAACCAAGAAAAATTCTGATAATTCTCGTGCTTCCAGATCTGGAAATTCTTCAGAATCAAAACCTTTTAAAAAATCTTTCCCGAAAGCAGGAGAGAGAAATTCAGACTCGAAGAGAAGCGGTACGAGCTATCAGGACAGAATGGATAAGAAATACGGAAAGACTGAAAAAGAGCCTTTCATAACCAGTTCAGGGGAAGAAAAAAAATCTTTCGGAAAATCTGCCCCGAAAAGAGGCGGAAGCAGACCCAATACTTTTGATACAAGAGATAAATACGAAAGAGGCAGCCTGAAATACGGAAGAAGACCCGGAACAGAAAACAGAGAAGATAAGAATAAATCTTTTGTACAGAAAAGAAGACTGAATAAAATTGAGAAAGATGTACATAAAGACACCATCCGTCTGAATAAATACATCGCCAATTCCGGAATCTGCAGCAGGAGAGAAGCCGATGAGCTGATCACGCAAGGTCTGGTGGAAGTGAACGGAAAAGTGGTAACAGAAATGGGTTATCAGGTTCAGAAAACGGATAAAGTGGTTTTCGACGGACAGAATATTACACCCGAAAAGCCGGTTTACGTTCTTCTTAACAAGCCAAAAGGGTATATTTCTACCACAAAAGACGACAAAGCCAGAAAAACAGTAATGGATCTTGTAGCAAACGCTTCACCGTACAGAGTTTTTCCGGTAGGAAGATTAGACCGTTCTACAACCGGAGTTATTCTTTTAACGAACGACGGCCACATGACGAAAAAACTGACACACCCGTCTTTTGATGCAAAAAAAATCTATCACGTTACGCTGGATAAAAAGCTTACACACGAAGACATGAAACTTATTGCGGAAGGAATCCGTTTGGATGAAGGAGTTGCCGAAGTAGATCAGATTTCGTTCATCGAAGGAAAACCGAAAAATGAAGTGGGAATCGAAATCCACATCGGATGGAACCGTGTTATCAGAAGAATTTTCCAGAGATTAGGATATGAAGTGGAAGCCTTAGACCGAGTAATGTTTGCCGGATTAACGAAGAAGAACATCAAGCGAGGACACTGGAGAATCCTTACAGAGCAGGAAGTGAATAATCTTAAAATGCTTTAATTTTGAAGTAAATTTTAAGATAAAAATAAAAAGACGTTGAATTTTTTTTTCAGCGTCTTTTTTTGCTTTAACACGAATGTCACGAATGGATTTACACGAATATCAAAATGAGCTTGTTTTAACTTTTTTATCAATAAAATATTCTTGTTGGAAAGCGCAAAGACGCAGGATTTTTATTAGTCTCCAATCTTTAAAGCGCTTTTCAAGAAGGATTAATGCTTAATTTTATCGTATATAAAATTTTTGCGCCTTAAGAAAAGACCGTATTTAAAGAATATTTTGTTTTGCGTCTTTGCGATAGTTATATTAAAGTTGTTTAAAGTAAAATGGTATAAAACTCTATAGAGTTTTATCTGTGTAGACACCATATTCGCAAGGCATTCTGCGTTCCGTAGGAACGCTATCTTTAGAAAATGTATCGTATTTAAGATATCAATCCTATGGATTGATTGACGGATTTATTCTTATTTCTACACAGATTCTGCTCCTAAAGGAGCAAACTCTTTTACTTCAAACAACTTCATTATTAAGTTTAATATGTACTATTTGTCAAAAAGCATTAGTGCAATTTGTGTTTGAAAACTAACCTAAAACCGTAACCCCTTTCTGAATCATATCATAAATGGCATCTCTTCCATTATCCGGCTTTACATTTACGGCACGTGTTCCGTTGAAGTGAAGACAGGTTACATAACCATTGGATACCGCATCGGTACAGGTATATTTTACGCAGTAATCCATAGCAAGACCTACGATTTCCACCAACTGGATGTCATGAAACTTTAAAAAATCGTCCAGACCTGTTTTCATGAAATGATTATTGTCCTGAAAACCGCTGTAACTGTCGATTTCTACATTTTTACCCTTTTGTACGATGTGGGTTACTTTATCTCTGTTAAGATCTTTATGGAATTCTGCCCCGAAAGTTCCCTGAATACAGTGATCTGGCCACATAAACTGCGGAACCCCATTTAAAATAATGCTTTCGCCTACTTTTCTGCCATTATTGCTGGCAAAACTTTTATGATCTGCAGGATGCCAGTCCTGAGTAAGTACTATCTGATCGTATTCGTTTTCTTCCATCAGAGCATTGATGTAAGGAATTACTTCATTAGCTCCCGGAACTGCCAAAGCTCCGCCTTCACAAAAATCATTCTGCACATCTACGATTATTAACGCTTTTTTCATATTTAAAATTCTCGAAATTTTTGATAAATCTACAAATTCTTAGCTTCAAAAAATTGTCCAAAACAGAATTATCGGACAAATCGGCATTTTGTTCAATAATTTTTTGACAGAGGTTTGATTTAATTTCTGGTAATCGTAAAGTTGCTGGCTGTTTTTACAAATTATGTTGTTTTTAGTCTTAAGAACTTCAAAAATTTTCAACTGTTTTTATCGCACATAAATTCTGGCGTGTTTGTGATTGCCAACAAATAAGCGCAAAACCAAATTCTAATAACTTATCTTTGCAAAAATTAAATTTTTTATGTCATTTGAATCTTTAGGATTATCGCACAATATTATTCGTTCCGTTAAAAAACTGGGGTATCTGAAACCTTTCCCCATTCAGGAACAGGCTGTTCCCGTTATTTTGCAGGGAAAAGATCTGATGGGAATTGCACAGACCGGTTCGGGAAAGACGGCTTGTTTTGTGATGCCTATTTTAGAAAAACTGCAAAACACGGAGGTTAAAAAAGACCGTAATGTTCAGGTTCTTATATTAGTTCCTACCCGTGAACTGGCGATTCAGATTGATGAGGTTTTCAGGGCTTTTACAGATAATTTAAAGCGTGAAGTTCGTACCATGGCAGTTTATGGCGGTGTTTCCATCAATCCGCAGATGAAAGGATTATTCGGGGTTGAAGTTCTCATCGCTACGCCCGGTCGTTTATTGGATCTGATCGATCATAACGCGTTGAGCATTTCCGGAATTCAGCATCTGGTGATTGATGAGGCGGATAAAATGTTTCAATTAGGTTTTGGTGAAGAAATGAATAAGCTTTTCGCAATGATGCCTGTTGCTAGACAGACAACTTTGTTTTCTGCCACTTTGAATGATAAAGTTTCTGAGATGAAAGAGCGTTTATCCATCAATCCGACGATTGTTGAGATCAAAAAAGAGGAAGTTGAAATAGACAATATCGAACAGTTGGCTTATCATGTAGCTCCGGAAAATAAAGGGCCGTTTTTACGCTATTTAATCAAAGAAAAAAGGGTGGAGAAAGCTTTGATTTTTGTGTCTTCAACAAGGGCAGCAGATAATCTGGTTGAAAAATTAAAGAAAAACAAAATAAAAGCAGTTGCCATTCACAGTCAGAAATCGCAGGGAGCGCGAAGAAATAATCTCGAAGAATTTAAATCGAACGGAGCTCAGATTTTGGTTGCTACAGACCTGATCGGTCGTGGAATCCACATAGAATCTTTGCCGTGCGTCATTAACTACGAATTGCCGCGTTCGCCTTTGGATTACATTCACAGAATCGGAAGAACAGGACGTGCCAATGAAAAGGGAACGGCGATTACTATTTTAACGGATGACGAATTGCAGCATTTCCGCGTAATCCAAAAGAAAATGGGAAGGAAAGTGACTCTGCAGAGAACGGAGGATGTTAATCTGCACGGTTATTAATAAAATACAGGGCTTCAATTTTAAAATTGAGGCTTTTTTTATTTAACCACAAAAGCGAATAACAAAGCAAAATTTAAGAACAATAAAAAGTGCTCAAAAGTAAAAGATCAAAGATTTTTAAAAAATGTTGTGCTCTTTTCTTCTTACGCTTGTTAACTTTTAATAAAGACCCAAATCTTTTGTCTTATTTGTCATTTTGAGCGCAACGAAGTGAAGCCGAAAGATCTCAAATCACAACGTTTTTAATAGATTCTTCATTGCATAATGCTGCGCAAATTCCATTCAGAGTGACAGAGGAATTTTACCGCATAAGATCGCATAAGAAGAAAATCAAAGATTTTCATTGGTTAATTCTTTTTCATGTTCAGTTTTCTTTAAATTTTAATAAATTTACAAAAACTAATATTCAAAAAAAGTCTGAACAATAATTTCAGACAAACCGGCATTTTATGAAAGAATTTACCATTGTTCGCGGATTGTTGGATAACCGGAAAAGATCATTAATTATTGACGATAATTTTATAAAATTTGAAAATAAAGATCAAAACAATGATTTATTTACGATTATTAAAAAAGAAGATATTGCCGGAATTCGCTATGGTATTCATTTTATAAGAGGTTTGAAGTTTTATATTGGCAGAGAATATTTAATTTTTATCCAAAATAAATCGGGAAGGGAACTTAAAATTAATTTCAAACTTTTTTACAGAAGAAAATTAGACGAAAAACATCAGTTATATTGCGATATTATTGATGAATTGTGGGATAAATTTATTCGCGATATTACAAGGAATTATTATTCAAGATTTAAGAATAATGAAAAATTCAGCATTTCAGGAATTGAAATTGCTGAAGACAGAATCAGATTTAATAAGACAGAAATTTTGTTTGAAGATCTGGAATTAAAACAATATCACCATCATTTTATGATTTTCTCAAGAGAGGACAATTATAAAAACAGAATGTTATACTATTTAAAAGATAAAGACGCTGTTATTCTGTTTAGCGTATTAAAAATTATAATTAAAGATGAGCAACTTAGAACAAAAGAAATTTCCGATAGGTCAGTTTAAACAGCCTGAAAATATCTGCGATATAACGCTTGATGAATATATTAAAGTTATTAAAGATTTTCCGGGAAGACTGAAAAATCTGATCGAAGATTTCAGCGACGATCAGCTCGATACCCAATACAGAGAAGGCGGATGGACGGTAAGACAGGTGGTTAATCATCTTGCGGACAGTCATATCAACAGTTTTATGCGCCTGAAACTCGCTCTTACGGAAGAAAATCCTACGATAAGACCTTATGACGAAGCAAAATGGGCAGAACTTCAGGACAGCCAGAATATCTCAGTAAAACCCGCCATGAGAATGCTGAAAGGCACTCACCAGAGATGGACGGCTCTGTTAAAAAGCATGACCAACAAACAGTTTGAAAGAACTTTTCATCATCCGGAACACAATAAAAACTATAATCTGAGGAGTTATCTTGCGTTGTACGCATGGCACTGTAATCATCATTTTGCACACATCGAAAATCTGAAGAAAGAAAAAGGTTGGTAAAGAAAAGTCTCCATAATCCTGAAGATTTTAAGGAAATTATAAACAGGATTTCCTGCCTGAAAGAAAATTCGCCAAAAAAATGGGGGAAAATGAATGTCAGCCAGATGATGAGGCATTGCAGTGATGTACTGTTGATTCCGCAGAAAAAATTACAGCTTCCTCATGTGAATATGCTTTTTCGCGGGATAGGAATTTTCACAAAAATAGAAATGCAAATTTTTAATAACGGAATTCCCCGAAATATGCCGACTTTTCAAAAACTTATTGTTAATTTTGAGTGTGATTTTGATGCAGAAAAAGAAAACCTTCTGAAAACACTATGCGATTACCGTATTAATTTTGAAAACGGAAATTTACCCCGTCATCATGAGCTTTTCGGACGGATGAAAGAAAAAGACTGGGGATTTTTAGAATATAAACATCTGGATCATCACTTAAAACAATTTGGGACATGAGTTTTTTTGACAAAATATTTGGCGGAAAAGAAGACGCTTCGGAGCAGAAATCGTTCTGGAAAAAGATAGAATCTAACGAGGATCTGGAAAAAGCCATACAGGATTCTTTTCAGCATAAGATTGCAATATTCAAACATTCAACAAGTTGCTTCATCAGCAAAACCGTGTTGAGAAATTTTGAAAAAGAAATAGAAAATCTGGATCAGAAAATAGATTTATATTACTTAGATTTGCTGGCTCACAGACCGATTTCCAATAAGATCGCAGAAGATTTGGGAGTAACGCACCAAAGTCCGCAACTTATTGTGATAGAAAACGGAAAAGCCATTAATAACGCTTCACACCAGAGTATATCGGTAGACCAAATTATATAATGACGAATATCAATAATTATTTAGCAAGAGTTTTAAATGTTCCTTTAGAAAAAGTGAATATGTGCAGTCTGCATTATGAAGTAAAAAAAGTGCAGAAAAATCAGTTTCTTTTACAATACGGGGAAGTCTGCAGATATATTTATTTTGTAGAAAAAGGACTTTTGAAAATGTATTCCATCGATAAAAACGGGAAAGAGCATATCATTCAGTTTGCGCCGGAAAGCTGGCTTACTTCAGACCGAAGCAGTCTTTATTTTAACGAAAAATCGGTATATTACATTGAAGCCGTTGAAGATTCGGAAGTACTTTTGCTGCATCCGGATTTCATCAACAAACTGATCGGAGAATTCCCCGACAGCCTCGAAAAAAGTGATATTCTTCTTCAAAAACATATTAAAAGCCTTCAGGACAGAATTAATTCCCTTCTTGCGGAAACTGCGGAAGAGCGCTATATGAAGTTCATTAAAATGTATCCGGATCTGTTGCTGAGGGTTCCACAGTGGATGATCGCTTCTTACTTAGGAATTACTCCTGAAAGCTTAAGCCGTGTAAGAAAAGAACTGGCAAGAAAAAATTTCGTTCCGGACAGCAAATAATCTTTTGAATAAATTTATTTAGACTTAAAATTGGTTTAAGCCTATTTAATCATTAATTTCATATAATTCTCAGATTTTCATTTGAGTATCAATTTTTCTTATGACGAAGGTCATAAACACTTAACATAATATTATCCTACTTTTGAAAGATCACACCACTTAAAATATAATATTATGAAATGTATCCTGTCAATTGCCCTTCTTGGGCTTCTTGTATGGAGTTGTCAGAAAAAAGAAAACTCAACAACTTCCGATTCCGGTTCCGGCTATGATTCTGCCACGATAACGGATTCTTCTGTTAATGCAACCACAACAATGTCTAATGATTCCATTCCTTTGGCAGACAGTACAAGGGTACGTTCCACAGGAAAGGAGGCAGACAGTACAAAAACGGCAAAATAAATTTCACATAATTAAATGAAAAACCCGTTTTCAGATTAAGAAGCGGGTTTAACTTGAATAATGAATTTTTATTCTGAAGACAATATTTTTTATCGAGTATTCTTAAATCGTAAATAAATTTTGGGTGCGATTTTGCATATATAAAATGTATTTCCAATTTTATTTCTACTGAGAATGCTTTATAATTAAAGAAATATTAAAAATAATTTATATGATTATTAAAGAAGAAATTTTGCATTCGGTAGGAGCCAGTATCAAAGACTACAAACCTTCGGAAAGCAGATTTATTGAAGGAAGCCATCCCAATTATTATCATCACCTCATCAGAGGAAAGGTTAAACTCAGCACCGTTTATGAGACAACAGATGGCTGAACTTATGTGAAACTGCCATCCAAACGAGTAAGTTCATGAGAGAAAACAGACTGTAAAAATCAGAAAACGGAAAATATTGTATTAAATATAGAATCTGTGGTCTTTTTTTTGTAGAAGAATTGTTAAAATTCTAAAAATATGAAAACTATAAGCTGCATGAATATTGATCCTGAATTATTATATACATTCGGAGCAGAAGATAGGTTTTATAAAGCAAAGGAAATAATCTATAAAGAAGGAGATCATGCCTTATATTACTATCAGATTATCAGAGGAAAAGTAAAGCAAAACAGCTATAATGAAGAAGGCAAAGAGTTTATTCATAATATTTTAGGAGAAAAACAGAGTTTTGGAGATCCGATGCTTTTTCTGGAAAAATTCTATGTAATGAATTCAATCTGTATGACGGATGTAGAAATCATAAGGCTTGCAAAGAAAAATTTCATGAACCTTTTGGAAAAAAATCCGAAAATTTCTCTGGAAATGAATTCCTGCCTTTCACAAAGATTGTATTTTAAAGCGATCATGCTGCAGAATATGTCTTCCCAGAATCCTGCTGTAAGGCTGAAAGGTCTGCTGGATTATCTTAAAAGTTATCATGAAGGAGACTGCGAACAGTGTTTTCATGTGGATCTTACAAGACAGCAGATTGCCAATCTTACCGGATTACGCGTAGAAACGGTGATCAGAACCCTTAAAAAAATGGAAAAAGAAGGCAGTTTAAAAATAGAAAGCCGAAAAATTTTATATTAATCAGATCAATATGACTGAAGTCATAAAAACGACACATTTTCAGTTGTAAATTTATTATCTGTTTCACTTACATTACTTTGGATATTTACAGGTCACACTTTCAAAGCTGATCGGGTAGATACTTTAAATCAAATTCAAATAAGAAAATAGAAGGATCCTGAATGTTATCAGATCAGGATTCGGGTGAGTGTTTAATACATAATGCTCTTCCGGATTACCTCTTTATTTGCCATTATGAAGGAAGGTAATCTTTAATGAACATCAAACACCAAAAAAATTATGATATCCAAAACCACAGATAATAAAGATAAAAGTAACGCCGCAGATCCATCATCTGCATCTGAAAAAAGCAGGCAGACAGAAAATAAAGCAGTGAATGAAAATGAAATGGAGAATTCTTCGCTTCACAGGTTCTTTATTTCAGCAATTAAAGACATTTATTTTGCAGAAAATGCACTGATGGATGCTTCAGACCAAATGAAAAAGGAAGAACTAAAAGAAACTTCTAAAGATACACACAAGCCATCTTGAAAAAGATAAACCACAAAATAGTAAAATTATGAAAGACAAAAAAACGACGAATGATAAGCTGGATCAGCTCGCGTCGCACACCACATCAAATGACGATACAAAACTTACAACCAATCAGGGACTTAAAATAAATGATAACCAGAATTCCCTTACTGCAGGAGAAAGAGGAGCCACTCTACTGGAAGATTTTATTCTGAGAGAAAAAATTACCCACTTTGATCATGAAAGAATTCCTGAAAGAATTGTTCATGCACGCGGATCAGGAGCGCATGGCGTTTTTAGGCTGAAAAAAAGCCTTAAAAAATATACAAAAGCTAAATTTTTAACAGAAACAGACAGAGAAACGCCGGTTTTCGTAAGATTTTCTACCGTTGCAGGAAGCAAAGGAAGTACAGATTTAGCTCGGGACGTAAGAGGCTTTGCCATAAAATTTTACACAGAAGAAGGAAACTACGATCTCGTAGGAAACAATATGCCTGTTTTTTTCATTCAGGATGCCATTAAATTTCCGGATCTTGTACATGCCGTAAAGCCGGAACCACACAACGAAATTCCACAGGCTGCTTCTGCGCATGATACCTTCTGGGATTTTATTTCTCTGATGCCCGAAAGTATGCACATGATTATGTGGGTGATGAGCGACAGAGCAATCCCGAGAAGTTTCAGCAGAATGGAAGGTTTTGGCGTTCATACCTTCAGATTTATTAACGATGAAGGAAAAGCCCATTTTGTAAAATTTCATTTCAAGCCGAAATTGGGAGTACATTCCGTAGCCTGGGACGAAGCGCAGAAAATTTCGGGAATAGATCCGGATTTTCACAAAAGAGATCTTTGGGAATCCATCGAAAGCGGTAATTTTCCGGAATGGGATTTCGGAGTACAATTAATTCCCGAAGAAGACGAAGATAAATTTGATTTTGATCTTCTCGATCCTACGAAAATTATTCCTGAAGAAGAAGTTCCGGTAGAAATTTTCGGAACCTTAACATTAAACAGAAATCCGGATAATTTCTTTGCAGAAACAGAGCAGGTGGCTTTTCATCCGGGACATTTGGTTCCGGGGATCGATTTTTCCAACGATCCCCTTTTGCAGGGAAGACTATTTTCCTACACAGATACACAGCTTTCAAGATTAGGTTCGCCCAATTTCCATGAAATTCCGATCAACAGATCTGTAAATACCGTTCACAACAACCAGCGCGATGGACACATGAGACAGCAGATCGTAAAAGGAAAAGTAAGCTACGAACCCAATTCTATCGGAGGAGGATGTCCTTTTCAGGCAATGATGTCGGAAGGAGGATTTACTTCACATCAGGAAAGAGTTTCAGGAACAAAAATAAGAGCCCGAAGCGAAAGTTTTGTAGATCATTATTCTCAGGCAAAATTATTTTACAACAGCCAGTCCGATTATGAAAAAACACATCTTCAGAACGCCCTGATTTTTGAACTGTCGAAAGTTACCATTCCGGAAATTCGGGAAAGAGTGGTCGGACAGCTTAATTTTATTGATAAATCTCTGGCGCAGAATGTTGCTTCAAAAGTAGGCATTGAGGTAAAAGATCTGGAATTTCCAAACCAGAGTCTTCCGGCAGACAGCAACCCTGCAGATCTGCAAAGTGAAGAAAGAGAAGCCCATACAAGAGCTTCTGAAGCCCTGAGTATGGCAAATACTGTAAAAAATACAATTCAGGGAAGAAAAATAGGCTTTATTGTTGCCAGTGGAGCAGATTTTGGCATTATAAATGATTTAAAAAATAAACTGGAAGATCAGAATGCAGTTGTAGAAATTATCGCACCAAGTTTGGCTCCGGTAAAGACAGATAAAGGAGATGCTTTAACACCGAAACATTCTCTTACAAGCACGGCAAGCGTATGTTTTGATGCCTTGTTTATCGGAGCGGGAGAAGAGGCAGCCAAAGAGCTTATGAACGCAGAAAACAAACACAAAGTTTTGCATTTCATCAATGAAGCGTATCAACACTGCAAAGCAATTTATTTTGGGGAAGGCACAGAAGCAATTTATAAAAGCAGCAATGTCGCAGTGAAAAAGCATGAAGATCCTGCCATTGTAAACTGGGAAGATTCTGATCCCGACCATAAATTTACGGAAGCCATTGCCAACCACAGAGTATGGGAGCTTGAAGCTGAAAGAAATGCATAATAAATTTTGATCTGCACAGACAGAGATTTTATACACACCACAACCACTTAAAATAGTAAAGATTATGGAATTTCAAAAAAACCTCTTAGATTACATCAGTCAGTCGCTCATAACCGCTGATGAAACCATTTCTGTGGTAGAGAGCGTTACTTCCGGCTGTTTACAGCTTGCCTTTTCACAAATGCCCAATGCATCATTGTTTTATAAAGGCGGAATGACCACCTACACTTTACCCGAAAAGGTGAGACTTCTGAATGTAGACCAGACCGAAGCCGAAGAATGCGACTGCGTGTCGGAAAATATTGCAGAAACAATGGCTTTAAATGTCGCCAAATTTTTCGAATCCGACTGGTCTATTGCGACAACGGGATATTGTACGCCGATCCGTAATTCCTCGTATAAAATTTTTGCCTACTTTTCTTTCTCGTACAAAGGAGAAATTGTACTGACTAAAAAACTGGAACTTCACCCAAAAACACAGGCACTGAATGCTCAGTTGTACTATACCGAATTTATTTTAGGCTGTTTTAAAAGTGAAATCAACCAGCTTTTAATTTTAAAATAATGAGGGAATTGAAATTAGACAGTAAAACCGTCCTTATCACAGGAGCCGACAGCGGAATCGGAAAAGCTGTAGCCCTGCTTTTTGCTGAAGAAGGCGCAGATATTGCGATCATTTATCATTCGGATGAAAAAAATGCCCGCGAAGCAAAGTCAGAAATTAAAAATCTGGGCAGAAAATGCTCTGTTTTCAAAGGGGATATTAATGATTATGAATTTTGTGAAGAGGTAACCTCAAAAGTAATTTCAGAATTCGGAAAAATCGATATTCTTGTGAATAATGCAGGAACCCAGTTTCCTTCAAAAAGCATCGAAGAACTCGAAGAGGAAAATATCCGGACAACATTCAATTCAAATATCATCGGAATGATTTTGTTAACCAAAGTTGTCTTTCCGTATCTGAAAGAGGGGAGTTCCATTATTAATACGACATCGGCAGCGGCGTATCAGGGACATCCTAAACTGTTGGATTATTCGGCAACGAAAGGTGCTATTGTTTCTTTTACAAGATCTCTGGCATTGCAGGCAAAACCTAAAGGAATCCGTGTGAATGCGGTTGCTCCGGGACCGGTAACAACACCTTTAACCAAAGAAACCTTTGATGAGGAAAAGGAGGATAAAAATAAGCCACCTTTTGAAAGAAATGCTACGCCAGAAGAAATTGCCACCAGTTTTCTTTTTCTGGCAAGTAAAGAGGCAGCTCAGTTTACAGGACAGGTTTTTCATCCCAATGGAGGAATCGTTGTTAATGGATAAAGCATTACCTTATTTAAAATAATCAATTTAGCCCATACATTTTTGTGTGGGTTATTTTTATTTAGCTTGGATAAGAATTAAGCTTAGTTTTAAATTTTTGAATTAGTACTATCTGTAATTCCTTTATATTTGAGAGGAAATACAAATCTATTTTTTTTTGACCATTAAATCATTTGTCTTATGAGAAAATTCTTTGCAGGATTGTTTTTAGTTGTAAGTAGTTTTCAATCTATCTACGCTCAGGAAACAGACAGTCTTCGGTTTCAGAATAATGCAGATTCTGTAATGGTTTTGAAAAGCCTTCCTGAAGATAAGATCCATCAGTTCAGCTATAAAAAGCTTATCGTTCCTACCGTACTTATTTCCTATGGAATTGCCAGTCTGAGTATTGACGAACTAAAAACACTGAATTCTTCCACACAATACGAAATTAGCGAACATAAACCGGATCATATCAAACTAGATAACTACACCCAGTTTGCTCCCGCAGTTTTGGTTTACGGACTCAATGCTTTCGGAGTGAAAGGAAAACATAATTTCAGGGACAGAAGCATTATCTACGGAACTTCCATGATGATCACTTCTGCCATCACCATTCCGCTGAAACACGCCGTAAAAGAAGAAAGACCGGATCATTCCAACAGGCTTTCTTTTCCTTCCGGACACACAGCCATTGCATTTGCATCGGCGCAGTTTATGTTCAGGGAATATAAAGACCACAATCTTTTGCTGGGAATTTCGGGGTATTCTTTAGCTGTTTTTACAGGAGTATATCGAATGCTGAACGATAAACACTGGTTCGGAGACGTAATCGGTGGCGCAGGATTCGGGATTTTATCTACCGAACTCGCATATTGGCTTTATCCGAAAATCAATAAACTGTTAGGCGGAAATCCGGAAAAATCTCAGGCAATGATGATGCCTTACTATCAGAAAGGAAATGTAGGAATAGGATTTGTGAAGAATTTTTAACTGTAATAAAAAAACAGTGAATGCTCAGTTGTTAATTTTAAATTAATAATTTGACGTAAAAACAAGATAAACAAATCAATAAAATAATTTTGCAAATTTCAATGATTGTAGGTTTTCTTAATAATAAAATTCAATTATGTATTGTTTTTATTATGATAATAATATTAAAAATTGATAAATATTTAAAAATATGATAAATTTTAATATATTTGTAGAATTAAAAAAGTAGAATTTAAAGGAAAGAATTATCTGCCTTTAATCTCTTTTTTTTATTTGTCTGCACATTATACTAATTTTAAAATAA
Organism: Chryseobacterium sp. C2(2020); assembly: GCF_014218915.1. Classification (NCBI taxonomy): domain Bacteria; kingdom Pseudomonadati; phylum Bacteroidota; class Flavobacteriia; order Flavobacteriales; family Weeksellaceae; genus Chryseobacterium; species Chryseobacterium sp. C2(2020). Next base: position 24,855 of record NZ_JACLCT010000027.1, on the reverse strand, counting down.
CACACATGAAAAGAAAAGACTTTCTAAAAAGTATCGGTATCGTAGGAGCATCTGTTCCGTTAATGGCATTCACCGGTAAGAATATTATGGAAGACATCATGGATGAACCTTCTAATCAGGATCTTTTATCCTGTACTGCAACAGCTTCGGAAACGGCAGGTCCGTATCCTACACCAAGCAGTGTAAGTACTTCTACCTTAGTAAGAACAAATATTACCGAAGGAACACAAACCGGTATTGCGCTTACTCTTACGATAACTGTTCTGAATACCAATAACAATTGCCTTGCAGTAGGATCGGGATACCGTGTAGATATCTGGCATTGTAACAAAAGAGGATATTATTCCGCTTATTCCGGACAGCCGGGAATTGACGGAACACAGAACACTACTGGACAAACTTGGCTTCGCGGCATTCAGTATACCAATGCAAACGGACAGGTAACCTTTACATCTATCTATCCGGGATGGTATACTCCCCGCGCTACCCATATCCATGTGCAGATCTATGATGCTTCCAACAACCTTTTACTGACAACCCAACTTGCGTTTCCCGATGCAACCAATACAACAGTAAATACTTATTATGCGACTAGCGGAACAAATTCTGTTACAAACACAAATGATATGGTTTTTAGTGATTCTTATGCTTCTGAACTTATGACTGTTTCGGGAAGTACTTCAGCAGGTTATACAGCAACCGCAAATATTTTTGTAGCAGGAACACTGGGAGTGGATGATGTAAGTTTTGAGACTGGAGGTCAGTTCAGCAATCTTACCATTTCGCCCAATCCTATAGCGGATGAAGCAAAAGTAAACTTTAATCTTATTCAGACTTCCGGCGTAAGTGTAGAGATTCTAGATGTATCCGGCAGAATTGTTAAAAAAATAGACAAAACCAATTTTTCAAGAGGTAAAAATGAGCTGAAATTAGATTTTTCATCATTACAGCCCGGAAATTATATTCTCGCGTTTACCGTATCAAACATTAACGGTGAATTTTCGAAAAGTAAAAAATTCATTAAAAAATAATCAAAAAATACCAATTAAAAAGCAGCTCTCATAAAGCTGCTTTTTGTTTTTGTATAGAAAGTAATTATACTTTTGCTGTTCCCTCAACGCCATCAGAATTATCAGTCGTATTGCCTGTAATTGCTGCCGCTACAAAGTTGAAAAGACTCACCAGTTTTCCGGCTTTCGTATTCCAGTAATAGGTTTCTTTTGGCTGTACACGGATTATCGATACGTTCGGGTCATCTTTTCCTTCCTCAAACCATGCTTTTGCCATAGGAGACCATTTGTCTTCAATCGTCGATTTGTCTTTGTAGATGGTAGCATCTCCGTAAACCGAAAGATATTCGTAATCAGAATTATTCATAAAAAACAACTGCACTCTTTTATCGTCTCTTATTTCAAAGTTTTTGTTGCTTGTATCTCCGCTGATAAACCAAAGATTTCCTTCGTCATCGGTTTCCTGAAGCGACATCGGACGCGAATTGATAGGAAGTTTGTCCAATTCCGTACAAAACATACAGATTCTTGCATTTTCAGATAATTCCTTAATTTTTTTAACCGCTTCTGTGTGGGTAAGATTTTCTGTTGACATAATATTATATTTAGTGATTGATTTCTGTTAAAACTGAATTTTAATTACTCTTGTTTATTCAAAAACCCGACCACAATTGAAAAATTCAACATAAAAATAATTGAAGACGATATATTTTCAGAAGATTTTTGTTGAGCTATTTTTTTAGATAATTAATGATTCCGATCACATCATCCTTTCCAAAACCTTCATCATGAGCAGATTGGTAGGTTTTAATTAAAGCTTCAGACAGCGGAAAATCTGCCCCTGCATTTTTAGCCAAAAGAATATCTTTCAGCATCAGATCCAAAGCAAAAGCGGGATCGTAATTTTCTTCTGTTAAAAGCGGCGTTTTTACTTTGGTAGCGCCACTCCCGCTTGCACTTTCATTAATGATTTCAAGCATATCTTTACGGTCGATTCCCAGTTTATCCGAAAACAGCACCGTTTCTGCAAGTCCCTGATAAATCGCTGAAAGAAAATAGTTCACCGAAAGCTTCGCGGCAATCCCTTTTCCGTTTTCTCCTAAATGTTTAATGCTTTTTCCAAGCTTTTGCAGATAAGGCTCGGCTCTTTTAAGATCTTTTTCCTCTCCACCTGCCATAATCAGTAATGTTCCTTCAGCGGCAGGTTTTGTACTTCCTGCAACAGGAGCATCAATAAAACCTGCTTCTTTAATTTTTACCGCACTCGAAATTTCTTCCGTCATTTCAGGCGAAATCGTACTCATATCAATAAAAAGCTTTTCCGAAATATCAAGTGAAAGAATTTTCTGATAAACGTCTTTCACTGCATCGTCATTGGTAAGCATTGTAAAAATAATATCACTGTTTTTTACTACATCCTCAACGGTATCGCAAACAACAGATTTTTCTTTAAAATCTTCCGCTTTTTCGGGCGTTCTGTTATAAACCGACAGTGTAATTCCTGCTTTTTCTAAATTTTTTGCCATCGGATGTCCCATATTTCCCAATCCGATAAATCCTGTCTTTTCCTTCATTTCCAATCGTTTTGTTGAATAATAATTTGAAGTTTTTACTGCAAATCCTGTACAAAAATACGTTGCAGACTACATTTATTTCTTCAGAACTTTTATAATTGATAAAACTTACAGACATTTGCAAAAAATAGAGTAGTGAAGATTATAGATATTGAAAGCTGGAACAGGAAGGAGCATTTCGAATTTTTTTCTAAAATGAAAAGCCCTTATTTCGGATTTACTTCTGAAGTAGACTGTACCAAAGCTTATGATGAGGCAAAACAAAATAAACAGTCGTTTTTTGCGGCATATCTTTACAGATCTATGATTGCCGTAAACTCTGTAGATGCCCTGAAACTGAGAATTGTAAATGATGAGGTGATTTTATATGATGAGGTTCATGTGGGAAGCACGATTGGCAGAGAAGACGGAACTTTTGGATTTTCATTCTTTCATTTTTCTGAAGATTTTGATATTTTCAATGAAAGACTTCAGGAACAGGTAAAAAACGTACAAAATTCTACAGGACTGGGAATCAGCAATGATGGTTTGCCTATCAATCATATCCGACATACATCCATTCCGTGGACATCTTTCAGCGCACTGCTGCATCCTACAAATTTTGATCCTAAAGAATGCATTCCTAAAATCGCCTTCGGAAAATTCAGTATCAGAGAAGGAAAGAAGTTTCTTCCGGTTTCTATAGAAGCGCATCACGGTTTGGCAGACGGTCTCCATCTCGCGCAATATTTTGAAGAATTCCAGAAACAACTGAATCTGGGATTAAGTACATTTTAAAATTCCATTTTATACTTTGCTTTTTTTTCATACGTCCCTGAAGCGATATTTTTTATTGCTTTAGAATGGTATTGGTGACAATGAACCTCATATTTCATTTGTATTGATCGTAATCATAAAAAAAGATGACAAAAACTTCTAGATTTGTTCTCAGATAATTGAAATATCAGAAAAAGATCCCGAAAAATAAGGCAACAGCAGAAATAACGTGGTATGTATGTGGTATTTTTATTATGTAAAATTTTAATCATTTTTTCTTTCTTTGTCTTTGGTTAAAATCTTAATCGTTGTTTTTACGATATTATTTTAAGCATAAATACAATAAGTAAAGAAAAAAAGTAACCAAAAATATGTTATTGGAACAGTAAAGATTATTCAAGACTTAAAAACACCTCAGAAAATTAGCTTCATCGCACAAAAACTGAGGTAAGAGAACGAAGAGATTTATGCTGAAGCTTGTCGGAAAAGCCTCAGAAATTAGAAGAGATGAGAAAATTATGAAAAACGAAAAAACTGAATTCAATTTAGAAGATTTAAACCAAAAGATTTTTGTACAGGACGAAATTTTAGCACTGGCAAAAGAAAATTCTCCTCGTCTGCTGAGTAAATTCAGATTGGTGGAGCCGGATTTTTTCAGTAAACTATCTGCAATCCAGCCCGACCTTAAAAATTCAGAGCTTGTATTTTGTATTTATTTAAAGCTTAATTTAACAACGAAGGAAGTTGCAACCTACACGTTTGTAACTCCAAAGGCAATACAGAATCGGAAAAACAGACTTCGGAAAAAACTGAGCATAGCTTCCGATATGGATATTTATAAATGGTTTAATGATCTTTAAACCATTTTTTTTGTTTAAAATTCCAGAACAGCAGTATCCAGATCGTGGTACAGTAAAACTTTCCAATGATTTTCAACAGCTTCTTTTTCCCATTTTATTCTTAAATTCATCGCTCTTTTTCCGTCGAAATCACTTTTGTAGGCAAGATGATATTTTAAATAAGACTGTTGAGGAAGATTATCTGCTCCGTAAAAAACCGTTTGATTACCTTCTTTAATCCAGAAAACCTGCATAAACGGAGTGTGGCCTCCGACAACTTCAAACGAAATTTCATCCGTAATATTTCCCCTATCTTCATCCATCCAGACAATATTTTCAAGCTCGATCAGTTTTTCGAGGGTATCAAAATCAAAAGAATAATTTCCGCGGTTTTCCATGGCAAAAGCCAGTTCTCGTTTCTGGATATAAATTTCAGCATTCGGAAAAGTAGGTTGAAATCCGTTTTCAGTTCTGGTAATTGTGGTTTCAATATGGTCTTTGTGAAGATGAGAAAGCAAAACTTTGGTAATCTGATCAGGATGAACATTTTTCTCCTCTAGAATTTCTGAAATCACCGTTTTTCCCTCTTCATTTTTCCATCCGATTCCCGCGTCCAGAAGAATAGTATCTTTTTTTGTAATGATTAAAAAAGGAGTAACCGACATCTTGATCCCTTTAATCGTGTCTTTATTTTCTTCAGTTAAAAGCGTAAAATCTTTGGTTTTATTGGTAGAAAAATTTCCTTCTTTCAGTGGTATGATTTTCATGGAGCAAATTTCCTGATTATTTATAAAACAATGAAATATTTCCGTCAATACCTTTCATCAGCAAAACCAATAAATATGAATACTTTTTCATCAGTAAATTGAGTATTTTTGTACTGCTGTTTTTAATTACAAAATAAACCGGAGAAAAAGAATTTAAAAATAAAAAAAACTCTGTTTGCTTATTTAAGTGAAACGACTCTGTGAACTTAAAAACGAATAGCTATTAAAAAAATCTTCGCGCACTTTGCGTTAAAACAGTATAAAAATATATTGAAAATGAAAGTAGAAATCTGGTCGGATGTAATGTGTCCGTTCTGTTATATAGGAAAAAACAATTTTGAAAAAGCATTGGAAAATCTGCCTTTTAAAGATCAGGTAGAAGTAGAGTGGAAGAGTTTTCAGTTAGATCCTACTTTAGACCCGAAAGAAACAAAGACAACTTCCGAATATTTTAAAGAAAAGAAAGGTTTCCCTGAAGCTCAGGCGCAGCAGATGATCGCGCAGGTAAAACAGATGGGAAGCGGAGCCGGAATTGATTTTAATTTTGAAAAAGCATTGATTACCAATACATTTTCTGCTCATAAACTGTTGCATTTATCCAAAAAATACAACAAGGCAAACGAAATGGAAGAAGCCCTTTTCATCGCTCATTTTGTAGATGGTAAAAATGTAGGAGATGTGGAAACATTGGTTGATCTTGCCGTTTCTTTGGGAATTGATCGGGAAGAAACTCAGAAGGTTTTAGCTTCCGAAGAATATCATCAAGAAATCAGCAGAGACATTACAGAAGCGAGGAATAATGGAGTTTCCGGCGTTCCGTTTTTTGTACTGAACGGAAAATATGCGGTTTCAGGAGCGCAGCCTGTAGAACTTTTTGCCAGTGCATTGCAGCAGACTTACGATGAAACGGTAACTCCACTGCAAAATCTTTCGGATAACGGAGCTTCTTGTGATACAAACGGTTGTGAAATCTAAGCTTAATTAAATGATAAAAATAAACGACGAACTTCAGTTTTCGGTTGAAGACACTCTTTTTGTTTTTGCTTTGGATTCTGAAGCAGGAAAAGTTTTTAATGATAAAAACAAACTGATTACAGGCATCGGAAAAGTAAATGCAGCAATGGAATTAACGAAAGAAATCTACCGCAAAAGACCAAAACTGATCGTTAATCTGGGTTCTGCAGGAAGCAAAAGTTTCCATAAAGGAGATGTTGTATGCTGTACAAAATTCATCCAGCGCGATATGGATGTAAGAGGACTTGGTTTCAGCCTGTACGAAACCCCGCTTTCAGGAATTCCGCCGGTTCTGGAATACGGATTGAAAAGACACGATCTTCCGGAAGGAATCTGCGGAAGCGGCGACAGTTTCGAGATGAATCATTCTGAAACGGTTTATAATATTGTGGATATGGAAGCTTATCCTCTGGCTTTGATCGCGATGAAGGAAGAAATTCCTTTCCTGTGCCTCAAATATATTTCCGACGATGCAGGAAGCGATGCTGCGGACGATTGGGCTGTTCAGGTTCATCTGGCTTCGGAAGCGTTTAATAAAATTCTGTTTTCGTAAAAATGGAGGGAATTATCATTAAAAAAGCTTCTCTCAATGATCTTGAAATCATTCAGAAAATAGGAAAAGAAACCTTTTATGAGACTTTTGCACCTCATAACTCAGAAGAGCAGATTCAGAAGTATCTTACTGAAAGTTTTGCGGAAGAAAAACTGACAAAAGAATTAAATAACTCTCATTCTGAGTTTTATATCGCTTATGATGAAGAAAATGCAGTAGGTTATCTGAAAATTAATTTTGGAAATGCACAAACCGAACTTCAGGACGAATCGTCTGTGGAAATTGAAAGGATTTATGTGAAAAGTTCGCATCACGGTAAAAAAGTAGGGCAACTTTTGTACAGCAAAGCTTTGGATATTGCCTTTTTAAAAGACAAAAAATACATTTGGCTGGGAGTTTGGGAAGAGAATAAACGTGCCGTCAATTTTTACAAGAAGAATGGTTTTGAAGAATTTGACAAGCATATTTTCCGTTTGGGAAATGATGAACAGACTGATCTGATGATGAAGAAAATTTTAGACTGATTTTATTTAAATTTTCTCTTAAATCTCATAAATTTCAGCATCCGTAAATACATAGAATCTTCCTTTTTTAGGGAGATTTTTTGTATCTAAACCTGTGAATTCACTGAAAGCAGGAAGTAACAATTGATTTTCCGTAACAACAAAACAAGGCAGTTTGATTTTTTTAACCACAGAATTAATGACAAATCCGGGATGAATGTGTCCCGTAATCTGAAATTTTGCATTCTTTTTCTGAAAATCGTGGACAAATAAAAAATCATCAATATTTAAGGTTTCATCTTTGAAATTCAGGCATAGTTTTGCTTCCAATTTTTTCGAAATTCTGTCGTGATTGCCTTCTACCAGATGAAATTCAAGGTTGGGAAACTCGGCTTTCCATTCGCAGAATTTATCTACACCGGAATTGTCTCCTGCGTGAAGCAGATCGCCGACAACGATAAATTTTTCCGGCTGAAAATATTCGATTAAAACGGACAATCGCTGCAGATCATTTTCAAAAATATGATCGGAAAGTGCAATTCCGTTTTTGCGGAAATGAGCGGTTTTTCCAATGTGAAGATCTGACAGGATCAAGGCTTTTTCTTTTTTCCAGAATAATGCTCTCTGATTGGTTAACGTAAAGACTTCGTCCTGAATATGGATATTTTTTGTTACTATTTTCATAATTGTTTTCTGATTTCCGCCAAATTTTGTTCTGATGACTAAATTTGCAGCCCGACCTGAGTGGAGCTCTTTTTGTGCAGCATCGCGGAACAAAAAAGCGGGAACGGAGGGCGGATTAAGCTGCCCAGATAAAAATTATTTCCCTTTTTTCGCCTGCTGAATCAGTTTCTGAATTCTCGCATCCAGTCCTTCACTGGAAAGCGTCTGCCGCAGACTGTCCACTTTTATCGGGAAACTCAGCGGGGTAAAAGTATTGGCAAATTTCAGGATTATTTTTGATTTTTCAATCCGTTTAAATGCTTCCACCAATCTCTGTTCCTGCAATTGTGCGTTAAAAACTTCTGTATATGCCTGTCTTACAAGGAAATGGTTTGGGTCGTAATCTTCGAGAACTTTGAAAATTAATCCTGCCGAACTTTGCAGAGATTTGTTGGAACGCTGTTTTCCTACATAATTCTGGATCACCATTCCGGAAATGACCGCAATGTCACGGAATTTTCTTCTTGCCATTTCTGCTGAATTGATGCTGGAAATTACATCTGTCATCAGATTTTCCCTGCTCAGAATTTTATGGAGATTTTCATCATTCAGCGGGATTTCTTTATCGCTGAACAGTTCAAAACCATAATCATTCATCGCCATTGAAAAGGAAATGGGAGCCAGTTTTGAGATTCTGTAGGCAATTAAAGCCGACATCACCTCGTGAACAAGCCGACCTTCAAACGGATACATAAACAGATGATATCCTTCACGATTTTTAATGAGTTCTACCAGAAATTCGTCCTCTTTCGGGATGTGAGAACGTTCTTCCTGATTCATCAGCAAAGGATGCAGAAACTTCAGTTCCTTTTCTGAAGCTTTCGGATTAAGCGCTCCGGATAACTTTTCTCTTAAAAACTGACCTAAATTTGAGCTTAAAGGCAATCTTCCTCCCAGATAACTCGGCGCAAAAGCTTTTCCTTTGGCAGCGCGGACAAAAACTGTCATATCTTTAATCATCGCGACTTCCAGAACTCTTCCTGCCAAAATAAATTTTTCATCTTTTTTGAGTTTTGAAATAAAATATTCTTCTACCATTCCAATATATCCGCCGGAAATGAATTTGACTTTCAGCATGGCATCGCTTACAATAACGCCCATATTCATCCGGTGAAGCATGGCAATTTTTCGTGACGTCACTTTATAAAGACCGTCTTCCTGAATCACAATTTTATGGAATTCTTCATAGCTTTTCAGTACACTTCCGCCGATGGTAAGAAAATCCAGGATGCTTTTCCATTCTTCATCCGTCATTTCCTTAAAAGCATATACTTTTTTAATTCTTTTGTAAACTTCCTGCGGATAAAATCCGTCACCGACCGCCAAAGTCATTAAAAACTGAACCAAAACATCAAAACACAAAACCTGCGGATCTCTCGGCTCAATCACTTTCTGCTTTACAGCTTCTTTTAAAGCGGCAACTTCAATCAGTTCCAAGGAATGCGTCGGAACACAGTAAATTTTTGAAGTTTCAAAAGGGGAGTGACCGCTTCGTCCTGCCCGCTGTAAAAATCTCGCAACACCTTTCGCAGAACCAATCTGAATAACGGTATCAACCGGCTTAAAATCAATTCCCAAATCCAGAGAAGAGGTGGAAACGACGGCTTTTAACTTTCCGCAACTTAGATTTTCCTCGATCCAGATTCTCAAATGAGCATCAATTGAACTGTGATGAATAGCAATCTGCCCTGCAAAATCGGGATAGGCTTCAAGCAACAACTGATACCACATTTCACTCTGGCTTCGCGTATTCGTAAAAACAATGGTAGATTTCGATTCTAAAATGATAGGAACAATTTTATCTGCTAATTTTGCTCCTAAATGTCCTGCCCACGGAAGAATTTCCACTTCATCCGGAAAAACGGGAAGAATATCAATTTTCTTCTGTTCTTTAGCGGTAATTTTTGTTTTTTTAATGTCATACGGAATTAAAACATCCATCGCTTCATCCAGATTTCCGATGGTTGCCGTAATTCCCCAGATTTTCATTTTAGGAGCATATTTTGTGAGCTGGGAAATGCCCAATTCTACCATTACGCCACGTTTTGAACCCAGCAATTCGTGCCATTCATCGACAACGATCGTCTTCAGTTCTTTAAAAAAACGTTCGTGATTTTTTTGTCCGAGAAGAAGATGTAAACTTTCAGGTGTTACTACAAGAATTTCAGGCATATTTTTTACCTGCTGCTGCCGTACTTTCGGATCGGTGTCGCCGTTTCTTACGCCAACTGCCCAATCCAGTCCGATTTCATCAATGGCTTCCTGCATCGCTTTGGCAATGTCTTTTGATAAAGAACGGAGCGGCGTGATCCAGATCATTTTTAAACCTTTTCCATATTGTTCAGGATGGTTTAAAAAGTGGGTTAACAATGCTAAGAAAACAGAAAATGTTTTTCCGAAACCAGTCGGAGCAATGACCATTCCGCTGTAGCCGTTCTCGAATTTCTGCCACGTATCAACCTGAAATTTAAAAGGGGAATTGCCTTTGTCCGCCATCCACTGCTGAATGACTTTGAAGCCGTTGGTATTTTCGAAGTTGTTCAAATTATTGTTTTTATTTATCGCAAAGTCAAACAAAGGATTATAAAAATCATCTTTTTAAATATAGACAATGGCATTTCATTTATCAAGGAAATACAAATTGTGTTTCCTTGATAACCGAAGCGGCTTAGTTTAACATTTGGTAAGCAAAGTATAAAAACTTTGTTTATCCTTGCGATTAATTTATTATTGTATTAGTTTCTTAATTTCTTCCAGATCATCAATTTCATCTACCGTTTTATCCTTTCTCCATCGTAAAATTCTTGGAAAACGGAGCGCAACACCGCTTTTGTGACGGTTGCTGAAACCGATTCCTTCAAAAGCAATCTCAAAAACCAATTCAGCTTTTACTGTTCGAACGGGACCGAATTTTTCAATAGCATTCTTATTGACAAATTTACTGACTTCCATAATTTCTTTATCCGTTAATCCGGAATAGGCTTTGGCGATGGTGACCAATTTATCTTCGTTTTTCACGGCAAAAGTATAATCGGTGTAATATGCGCTTCGTCTTCCGCTTCCTTTTTGGGCGTAAATCAGAACGGCATCAATCGTTAAAGGACTGATTTTCCATTTCCACCAATCGCCTTTTTTTCGTCCGGAATGATAAGGTGAGTTTTTCTGTTTCAGCATCAAACCTTCGCTGTTGATGTCTCTGGAATTTTCCCTGATCTGGTTTAATTCTTCCCAGTTTTCAAATTCTATTGATTCGGAAATTTTGATATTTTCAAGATTTTCATTCAATAATAATTCTTCCAGCATTGCACGTCTTGCGGAGATGGGTTTTTCACGCAAATCGTTTCCTTCCAGTTCCAAAAGATCATACGCAAAGACTTCAATCGGTATTTCGGAAAGCATTTTTTTAGTTAATGTCTTTCGATTGAGACGTTTTTGTAATTCGTTAAAATTTAAAACTTTGTTGTCTTTTACAGCGAGAATTTCCCCGTCAATTACGAAATTTCCGTTCATCTGCTGAGCAGTTTCTGCGATTTCGGGAAACTGTTCCGTTACCAATTCTTCTCCTCTCGACCAGATAAAAACTTCATCATTTCGCTTAATAATTTGTCCGCGGATTCCGTCCCATTTGTATTCAATCAGCCATTCATCGGGTTTCCCGAGTTCTTCCAAATCTTTCTCCAATGGATAAGCCAGACAAAAAGGATAGGGTTTTGAATTATCCGGATTTACATTTTCAGCCGAAATCAATTCCTGAAATGAAGCTTCTGTTGGCTGCCATTTTCCCATCAAACTGTGCATCAATGCGCTGGATTCCTGTCCGGAAAATTTCGTCAGAGCATTAATCAATGTTTTATCTGAAACCCCGATTCTGAAACTTCCACCCAATAATTTATTGAAAATCAGCCGTTCCGTATAATCCAAGCCATTCCAAGAATTCAGGACAAATTCTTTTTTCTCAGCATCCGTTTTTGTTTTTAAGTTGATGATGTCATTCATCCAGTCCGACAAAGAACGTTCAATTTTTTCTGTTGGAGGCGGAAGAATCAGGGAAATGGTTTCTCCTAAATCTCCCACTGAAGAGTAGCTTTCCTGAAACAGCCAGAACGGTAATTCTGTAATTTCCAAAGCCCATTCTTTCATATAGTTGGTGTTTACATTCCGCTTGGGTCTTTTGCCTGTAAACAAAGCGATGAACCAGACTTTATCTTCATCAGGTGCACGTTCCAGGTAATCGATGATGGCATCGATTTTTGCATTGGTTTTATTGGTGCTTTCGAGAGCATTGATCAGTTCTGCGAAATGTTTCATAAATTTTAATTGGCGTTTTTTAAACGTATGTTAACAATTTTTTTGGCAGCTTAATCCGTCTTCCACTCCCGCTTTTTTGTTCCACAAAAAGAGCTCCGTTCAAGCCGGGCTGCATGCAATTCGGCATTAATTATGATGGGCTATTAACAGGTCGCTCCTACGGAGCTCCGTTTTATTACGCCTTAATTTTTCTATTAATAGTAAGTTCCTACGGAGCTTTCCTGCAATGTTCCTATGATTTTTTTTCCTATCCAAAAACTAAAAAAACTTCATTCAGGTCGGCTGAGTAATTCGTTGGTTGAATTTTTATTAACAGGTTGCTCCTACGGAGCTCCGCTTTATATTATGCTTAATTTTTTCTATTAACAGTAAGCTCCTATGGAGCTTTTCTCACTTGTTAACGTCTGAATTTAAAGTTTTTTATACCTTGTTTTCAATAATTTCTTTCTCTTCTTCTTCCTCATCATCATCGCCGTAAAGCGTTTCCACCACATCAGATTTAATACCGATTTCATTCAAATATTTAGAAAAAACTTCGGTCTGTCCGTGTGTAACGTGTACGATTTCAGCTTCGGTGGCTTTTATAGCCTGTAACAAACCTTTCCAGTCGGCGTGGTCGCTCATCGGGAAACCTGCATCGGCACTCCGCCATCGTCTTGCACCGCGAACCTGCATCCATCCGGAACAAATTGCCGTTGCGACATCCGGAATTTTTTTGATGACATTGGAATCTAGCAAAGCAGGCGGAACAATCACGATATCTCCTGCAACGTGCTTGATACTTTCCCTGAAATCGGGAATTTCGTAATCTGGGAGTACGATTCCGACTTCTTCAAAGGCTTTATTCAGTTTTCCGATCGAGTAGTGGACGTGGATTTTTCCCATTCCTTCAACCGCCTTCATTACGCGTTGTGCTTTTCCCAAAGAATAACCTATGAAAACAGAGGTTTTTTGATTTTCCTGATTTCTGAGCACCCAGTTCTGGAGTTTTTTATTCAGATCCGGAACTTCCAGCCAGTTGTAAATCGGCAGTCCGAAAGTACTTTCAGTGACAAATTCATTGCATCTTACCAGTTCGAAAGGCGTACTTAATCCATCATCCTGAACTTTATAATCTCCTGAAACCACGCTTATATAGCCTTTGTATTCCAGCCGGATCTGCGCGGAGCCGATGATATGACCGGCAGGGTGAAGTGAAACTTTTACTCCGTTAATATTGATAATTTCGCCATATTCCACGCTCTGAACTTCAAGATCTTCGCTGATTCTCTTGTGCAGAATAGGTTTGGTAAAATGATGACACAAGTATTTTTTCATTCCCCAACGTGCGTGATCGGCGTGTCCGTGCGTAATGACTGCCAAATCAACCGGTCGCCAAGGATCAATATAAAATTTTCCCTGCGGACAATAAATGCCTTTATTTGTGAATGTGATAAGTTTCAATGGTGCGATTTTGTTATTTTTTACATTCAAAAATCTAACCAATATATTTAAAAGTCTTTAATGTAGCATCTTTTTCACATGATCCGTTACTATTTTAACTGATTTTTCCATTTCTATGGTATTAAGGTTTCCAAATCCTAAACGTATGGCGGTTAGATTTTTATTCTGATAAAGTAAGGTTTTAGGAATAAATAAATTGTTTTGCGCACAATTTTTAGAAAGCTGCATTAAATTGATGGGAATTTGCCATTCTGCCCAAACTGCAAGCCCGCCCGACGGTTTTTCGAATTGTATATAATTTCCTAAGTTTTCCTGAATCAGATGAATAAAATAATCTCTTCTTTCCTGATAAATTTTTAATGATTTTTTCAGATAACGGTTGATTTCTCCTTCGGCAATCATTTCACCCAAAACGTGCTCCATTAAAATATCACCCTGTCTGTCGATAATTCCCAGATGTTTCCTCATTTCAGACATCAGATTTTCGGGAGCGACAATAAATCCTGTCCGAAAACCGGGAGCCAGAGATTTTCCGAAAGAACCGATGTAAATCACCATTCCGTTCGTATCTGCGCTTGCAAGCGGAAGAAGCGGACTTTTGTCGTAATGAAAATCGTAATCGTAATCGTCTTCTAAAATGATAAAACCAAATTCATTCGCAAGATTCAGCAGCTCTAATCTGCGCTGTGCGCTTAATGTAACGGTTGTAGGATAATGATGATGCGGCGTAAGATACAGCATTCTCACTTTTTGCTGTTGACAAATTTTTCTGACTTCTTCCGTGTTAATTCCGTCATTGTCAATGGAGACTGATTTTATTTTCACTCCTGATTTTTGAAAAATCATGTTCACCGAGAAATAGCTCAGTTCTGCAACTAAAACAATATCCCCTTTAGATAAAAGAATTTCCGAAGCAATATAAATGCTCATTTCTGTGCTTCTTGTAATGAGAAGGTTATTTTTAGAAATGGGCAATCCTCTGGATAAATTTAAATATTTTGAAAGATTTTCTTTAAAAAATTCACTTCCATCCTGATTGTACTGTCCGATTTTATGCGCTTTTCTTTTTAAAATAGAGCTGTAAATTCTGGAATGCTGATCGATCTGAGTTAAGCGGATGTCGGGAATTCCGTCATTAAAAATGTATTCACAATTGGAATATTCAAAAGGATTATCCAAAATATTGGATGTTTTGAAGGTAAATCCTGTTGATTTCGGATAATTTTCGAGCTGAATTTTTTTTGAATTTTTCGATTCTAAAAATTGATACTGGTCTTTTCCGATGATAAAAGTTCCTTTGTTGGGAAGACTTTCCACCCATCCCTGAGAAAACAGCTCTTCGTAGACAGAAACAATGGTATTTCTGTGAACATTCAGCATTTCGCTAAGCATTCTTGTTCCCGGAAGTTTGGTTCCGAATGGCAAAAAACCACGCTGAATGGCATTAATCAGCTGATTGGAAATCTGCATATAAATAGAAACTGCGGAATTTCTATTGATTTTAATGAAGCTCTGATAAGGAATTTTAACCGGACTATCCATAATCTCAAAACTGGCACCATGTAACCATCCGGCAATATACTACTTTTGAACCAAAACAAAAAAGAATGGAATTGTACAGTCTTTTAGAAAAAATTGTTCAGCAAAATGAGATGCACGCAAAATGGCTGAATACGCTTTCCTTTATGGAAAATGCAGGAGCCAGAAAAATTTCAGCTTGCGAACATCCGACTAACGTGAGTTTAATACAGTTAAAACACGCTGCGGAAGAACATCGCCACGCTTATTATCTTAAAAAGCAGATCATGAAAATTGATCCTGAAATGTGCAAAACGTACAATAGCAATGAACTTTTAGCCGCAACGGCAACGAGACAATATCTTCATTCTCTTGACATTAAAGCGTGTAAGTATCTTCAGCAAAATTTCAATCTCAGCAAAGAAGAATTAAAATATGCGGCGTATCTGTTTGTAACATATGCTATTGAGGTTCGTGCCGATGAATTATATCCTGTTTATCAGGAAATTCTGACAAAATATACCTCAAAAATTATGGTAAAATCAATTATTTTGGAAGAAGAAGGACATTTGGAGGAAATGATTAATCAGTTGGACGAATTTTCGGAAGACTGGAAAATTCATGCAGAAATTGTTTTAGAAATTGAAAAAGATCTTCATAATCAATGGATTGATTCCATTTCAAAAGAGATTTTACAGGTAAATTATGCTGAATAATTTTCGTCATTTTCAGGAGGCCTTAGAAAAAAGAAAAGAAAGCGGAACCTTACGGGTTTTAAAATCTCAAAAGGAAGGAGTGGATTTTTATTCCAACGATTATTTGGGATTGGCAGGAAATAAAGATTTTCAGCAGATTTTATTAAAAAAAATCAACGAAAAGCCGGAATTACTGAAAGGAAGTACAGGTTCCAGACTGATCAGCGGAAATAGTTTAACTGTTGCTGAAACAGAAGAATGTATAGCCAAAGAACATCAATACGAATCGGCTTTGCTTTTTTCTTCGGGATATAATGCTAATCTGGCTTTGTTTTCAACGCTTCCAACCCGTCATGATACCATAATTGTGGATGAAAAAATTCATCGTTCTGTTCATGATGCATGTAGAATGTCGAATGCTAAAAAACTGAAATTCAGGCATAATGATGTTGATGATTTAGAAAGGATTCTGAAAAAGCAAACCGGACTTTGCTATGTTGCTGTTGAAAGCCTGTATTCGATGGATGGAGATATTGCTCCTTTGAAAGAGATTGCAGAAATCACAGCAAAATACAATGCTCAGTTAATTGTAGATGAAGCCCATGCTTTCGGTGTTTTTGGAAACGGTTTGGTGAATGAGTTTAATCTGCAGGAAAAAGTTTCAGCAACGGTTGTAACCTATGGAAAAGCTTTGGGAACGCATGGTGCGGCGATTTTAATGAATGATTTAATTAAATCTTATCTCATCAATTTTGCATCCCCTTTTATCTATACGACTTCAGCGCACGATTTTCTATGGATGAGTATTTTTAGCGGATATGAATTTTTAAAAGCAAACGGTAGATTATCCATTCAACTTCAGGAAAATATTAAAATTTTTCGTGAGCAGAATTTGATTACTCCGTCTTCTGAAAGCAGCCCGATTCAGGCGATTATTATTCCTGATAATCAGAAATTGAAAGCTTTAAAGGATACTTTATTTGATAATGGATTTTTGACTTACGCTGTCTTTAGTCCGAGTGTAAAAGAAGGAACAGAAAGATTGAGGATTTGCCTGCACAGTTTTAATACAGAAGAAGAAATTTTGAAGTTAACGGGGATTATCAGAGATTTTAGTTAATATAAAAATCAACATCAGTTTGTCATTCCGTAGGAATCTAAGCAATTAAAATTAAAAAAAACACTCTAAAAACGCTGTTTAGATTCCTACGGAATGACAAACTGATGGATATAAATATGGATATAAAAAAAGTAAAAATGGAAACACAAAACTCAGGGCAAAAACTCCATTTCGTCACTGGAATCGGGACAGAAGTAGGGAAAACGGTTTGTTCGGCGGTTTTAACCAAATATTTTGAGGCAGAGTATTGGAAACCGGTTCAGTCCGGAGATCTGGATTACTCTGATACGATGAAAATTAAAGACTGGGTGGGAAAGCATACGGTTTGTCATCCGGAAAGATATCGTTTTAAATTGGCTGCATCACCACATCAATCAGCAAGGGAAGAAGGAATTCTGATTGATTTAAATGAATTCCAAATTCCGAAAACGCAGAATCATTTAATCATAGAAGGAGCGGGAGGATTGATGGTTCCGCTGAATGATAAAGAATTTATTATTGATTTAATTGAAAAGCTGAACGTTCCCGCTGCTTTGGTTGTGAAGAATTATTTAGGCTGTATCAATCATACATTGTTGTCTGTTTTAGTTTTAAACCAAAAGAAAATTAAACTGGACTATTTAATTCTTAACGGAAATTTTCCACCGGATACGGAAAGGGTTATTTGTGAAAATATTCCACCGGAAACTGAAATTATAAGAATTCCTGACCTTGAAAATATAACAGAAGAAAGTATAGAAAATATTGTACAACAATTAGAAAAAATAGAATCATGAATAAAAATCAACTAAGAAACGACTGGACGAAGGAAGAAATAGAAGAAATTTACAATCTTCCGCTTCTGGAACTCATTTATAAAGCTGCAACGGTTCATCGTGAGTGGCACAATCCTGAAGAAGTTCAGATGTCTACATTGCTTTCAATTAAAACAGGAGGTTGTCCGGAAGACTGTTCGTATTGCGGACAGGCAGCGCGTTATCATACGAATATTAAAGTTCAGGCTTTACTGCCGACAGAAACGGTAATTGAACACGCGAAAAAAGCAAAAGAAGGCGGCTCATCGCGTTTCTGTATGGCTGCAGCATGGAGAGAAGTGCGTGACAACCGTGATTTCGACCGTGTTATTGATATGGTAAAAGGCGTAAATGAACTTGGATTGGAAGTGTGCTGTACGTTGGGAATGTTAACGGAAGATCAGGCAAAACGGCTTCAGGAAGCAGGTTTGTATGCATACAATCACAATCTGGATACTTCCGAGGAATATTACGATGAAATTATTTCCACAAGAACGTTCGACAACAGAATCAATACGATTAATAATGTAAGAAAAGCCGGAATTACGGTTTGTTCGGGAGGAATTATCGGATTGGGAGAAACGCCAAAAGACCGGATTTCAATGCTTTTAACATTGGCAACAATGCCGAAACATCCGGAATCTGTCCCGATCAATGCATTGGCAAGAGTAGAAGGAACGCCGCTTCAGGATAACGAAAAAACGAATACCTGGGAAATGGTAAGAATGATCGCCACAGCAAGAATTGTAATGCCTTCATCAATGGTTCGTTTAAGCGCAGGAAGAATTGAAATGACTGAATTTGAGCAGGGATGGTGTTTCATGGCAGGAGCCAACTCGATCTTTACAGGGGAAAGAGAAACGCTTCTGGTAACGCCAAATCCAGGCGTTTCTGAGGATATGCAGATGCTGCAGACTTTGGGATTAAAGCCGATGATGAAGGAGAAAACGATGTGCTTAAAAGTGAATGGGGAAAATTGAATGGTCAATAGTCAATAGTCAATTTTTTGGAGTGTGAAAATAACAATTCAGCATTGAATTTTATTCATAGTTTTCTGTACTTATCTATTAATATAAAGAATGATTAAACGCAGAGAAAAATGTCTTGTTTTAATAATAAGTGAAGCAAAGAAATTTCCGTCAGAGACGGATGATGAAGCGTTCACTTAATGGCAGATGAAATCTGCTTTACTTTGCTTAGCTTAAAATATTAACATGGAAATAAAGTCTTTGCGTTTGAACTTGACGATTGACAATTCACCATTGAATTTTCAGTACTTATCTATTAAAGTAAAGAATGATTAAACGCAAAGAAAATGTTTTGTTTTTATCCATAAGTAAAGCAAAGAAATTTCTGTCAGAGACGGATGATGAAGCGTTTGCTTAATGGCAGATGAAATCTGCTCTACTTTGCTTAGCTTAAAATATCAATTTAGAAATATAGTCTTTGCGTTTACAATTCACGATTGAATTTTAAGTACTTATCTATTAATATAAAGAATGATTAAACGCAAAGAATAATGTTTTTCTTGGGTAAAAAGTAAAGCAAAGAAATTTCCATCAGAGACAATGAAACGCTTGCTTAATGGCATATGAAATCTGCTTCACTTTGCTTAGCTTAAAATATTAACATGGAAATAAAGTCTTTGCGTTTGAACTTGACGATTGACAATTCACCATTGATAAAATTAAACATTACGACCAATTATTTATGAATTTACAAGAGCGCGACAGAGCCGTCAACTGGCATCCTTACACGCAGATGAAAACAGCGGAAGATGCAATCCCGATCGTAAAAGGAAGCGGAATTTATCTTTACGATGAAGACGGAAAAAAATACATCGATGCAGTGGCTTCGTGGTGGGTTACACTTCATGGTCATGCGAATCCGTATATTGCACAAAGAGTTTCTGAACAATTAAATACGCTGGAGCAGGTTATTTTTGCGGGATTTACACACGAACCTGCTATTCAGCTTTCTGAGAATTTACTGAAACTGCTGCCTGAAAATCAGGAGAAGGTTTTTTATTCGGATAACGGTTCTACTGCGGTGGAAGTGGCGCTGAAGATGTGTATTCAGTTCTGGCATAATCAGGGAAAAGAAAAGACGAAAATTCTGGCTTTTAAAGAAGCTTATCATGGCGATACTTTCGGAGCGATGTCGGTGAGCGGAAGAAGTGTCTGGACCAAACCTTTCGGGGAAATGCTTTTTGAAGTAATCTTTATTGATCCGCCGATTTCTGAAAATATTGAAGATTTAAAATCCATCATAAAAAATCATGCTGAAGAAATTGCTTGTTTCATTTACGAGCCTTTGATTCAGGGAGCTGCGGGAATGTTGATGCACAAAGCCGAAGATTTATCAGAACTGATGAAGTTTTGCAGAGAAAACGGAATTTTAATGATTCAGGACGAAGTTTTTACAGGTTTCGGAAGAACCGGAAAGCTGTTTGCCGCAAATTATCTTTCAGAAAAACCAGACATTATGTGTTTTTCAAAGGGATTAACAGGCGGAACAATGCCGATGGGAATTACAACTTCTTCACAACAGATTTTCGAAGCGTTTTTGTCGGAAGATAAATATAAGACGTTATTTCACGGTCATTCTTTCACGGCAAATCCTTTAGCGTGTACAGCGGCTTTGGCAAGTATGGAATTGCTTTTGAAAGAAGAAACGCTGGAAAAAATCAATCTAATCAGTCAGAAACATTTCAATTTTTCTAAGGTTTTAAAAAATCATCCGAAAGTTGAAAATGTGAGACAGACCGGAACAATTATCGCCTGGGAAATTAAAAATGATGAAAAAACATCCTATTTTAACGAAATCGGGAAGGTTTTGTATCATGAATTTTTAAAAAGAGGAATCATCATGCGTCCTTTGGGAAATGTGATGTATCTCGTTCCGCCTTACTGCATTACGCCTGAAGAAATGGATTTTGTGTATCGGAATATTCTTGAAGTTTTGGATGGCTTCAGTAATTAAATGATTGACTTATCCTATTAATTAATATTGTAGAATAACGATCAGTAAGTGGTTTTCTAATAGTATCCCTTCGACAAGCTCAGGGTGACATCTCGAATACTAACCGCAATATTTTAATATTGTCAGACTGAATCTGTCAAAGCATTTATTAGTAAAAGTGATAAATCAATTAAATGATTTTAAATCTTTTGATGTTCGTTGCCCCATTGGTGAAGTTCATCAAGGATCGGACCGAGCTTTTTGGCTCTTTCCGTTAATTTATAATATACTTCCGGAGGAAAATTGTAGACTTCAACCCGTTGAATGATATGATCTTCCTCCATTTGTTTGAGCTGTTCTGCCAGAACTTTTTTAGAAACTTTCGGCATTTTTCGCCATAATTCGACAAAACGGACTTCCTCTTGCTCAAAAAGATTGGACAAAATAAGCGGTTTCCACTTTCCGGAAATCATGTCCAGTGTTTTTCTCAGTCCGCAATTTTTAAATTCTTCAAATAACATACGTTACAAAATTGTATATAGTGCACCTTTTGGTAACCAGCCATTATTTAATTTCAGGTAAACAATAGCTTTGCAGATACAAAATTAAAGAAAATGAAATTACAATTATGGCGAAATGCAACGCTGCTTTTAAATATTGATGGATTGAACATTTTAATTGATCCCATGTTGGGTGCAAAAGGCTCTTTAGGAATATTTCCGATGGTAGACAATGAATTATTGAATCCCTTAATTGATTTACCTTTCACTGAAGAAGAACTGCAGGAAAAATTAAAAACAATTGATGCGGTAGCCGTTACACACCTTCATCCTGATCATTGGGACCCGAAAGCGATTGAACTTTTAGATAAAAATGTACCCATCATTTGTCCTGAAATCATTTCTGAACAGATTTCTGAGGCTGGATTTAAAAATGTGATTGCTTTTAACGATACAGTACAGTTTAAAAATATTGAAATTTCTTTAACGAACGGACATCACGGAACAGGAGAAATTGAAGAACAAATGGGCGTAGTTCATGGGTTTGTCTTTAAAAATGCTGAACAGTCTGTTTATATTGCGGGTGACAGTATCTGGTGTGAAGAAGTGGAACAGGCAATTAAAAAACATCAGCCGGAGCACATTGTTGTTGCGGGAGGAGCCGCAACTTTTGTAGTGGGAGATCCGATTGTAATGAACAGTAATGATATTTTGAAAGTCTGTGAATCTGCGCCGAATTCAAAAGTCTGGGTAACACATCTTGAAATTGTAAGTCATTCTAAAGAAGACAGAAAATTCATTAAAGAAAAAATTCTGGAGAATGGTTTGGAAGAAAGATGTTTTGTGCTGAATGACGGTGAAGAAGCTGAATTAGATGCTTAAGTCTCTTGCTTAAAGATTTGAGATTAAATCTTAATTTAGCCGGATCAAATTATAAAAAATGTATTTAGAAACAGAAAGATTACTGATTCGGGATATAACTTTGGACGATAAACAGACAGTTTTTAATTATCGTTCCGATGCGGAAGCCAATAAATTTCAGAGCTGGATTCCGGAAACATTGGAAGATGTTGAACAGTTTATTGAAAGAAATAATAAAGAATTCAATCAGCCGGAAAGCTGGTATCAGGTTTTAATTACGGAAAAAGATACAAAAACTGTGATCGGCGATATCGGAATTTATTTTTTTGGTGCAGAAAATTTGCAGACAGAGTTAGGAATTACTTTAAATAAAGACTTTCAGGGAAGAGGATATGCTTCTGAAGCGTTAAAAGGAGTAATTAATTTTCTTTTCAGCGATCTGAAAAAACACAGAATCATGGCTTCTGTAGATCCGGAAAACATTGATTCACTTAAACTGATGGAACGCATTGGTTTTAGAAAAGAAGGTCATTTTGTGAAAAGTTTATTTTGGAAAAACAACTGGACAGATGATTTGATCTATGCTTTGCTTCGGGAAGAATGGATTAAAGAATAAGAGAAAAACCGTTTCAACAGAGACGGTTTTTATTTTCAGTACAAACGTTCATGCCGCATTTTCCTTTTGCTTGGCGTATTTTTTGAACCTTGCAAAAATAAATTTTATATGCTATCCGTATTTCTGTTACAATTAGACTGGAAAGAACTGATGATGGGACACGAAGAATGGTCATTTATTCTGGAAATTATTCTTCGAACCGCTATCATGTTTATTACCATTATTATTGGTCTGAGAGTTTTGGGAAAAAGGGGAGTGAAGCAGCTTTCGATTTTCGAACTTGTCGTGATTATCGGACTTGGTTCTGCGGCGGGAGACCCGATGTTTAATAAAGATGTGGGAATTATTTCATCCTTTATTGTATTTGCGGTTATTATTCTTCTGTACACCATTGTAACCTATTTTATCGCAAAAAATAAAAAAATCGAACAGCTTATTGAAGGAAAATCCATCTGCCTGATCGAAAACGGAGAATTTTCCATTGAAAATTTTAAAAAAGAAAATCTCGGCAGTGATGAATTTTTTGCTGAATTAAGACTAAAAGGAATTTCCCAACTGGGGCAGATTGAAAGTGCGATTGAAGAAATTTCCGGAGAGATCAGTGTGTTTTATTTCGAAGATGAAAGAGTAAAGTACGGACTTCCGATTATGCCGGATTCTCTGGATCATCCTTTGAAAACGATTGTTCATGAAGGATTTTATTCCTGCACGTTCTGCGGACATACGGAAGAAAAACATAAAGGAATGGCAGGAAACTGCAGCAAATGTAAAAAAGATGAATGGGTGGCTTCAAGCAATAGAAAGCGGGTTACCTGATAAAAACAAAAAAGACTCCTTAGAAAGGAGCCTAAAAAAACACAAATGATGAAAAAAAATTATTTCGATTCACAAATATAATCAAAAAATGATTTTCCAACCTAATATTTTCAGAAAAAAAATAACATATTTTTTTCATGATGTTAATAGATAAAAATGATTGGCTTAAAACTGTGATTTTTTATTTCTTTATAATCTTTTTTTAAATTGTTTCAAGCCTATGTAAAGACTCTATGGAGCTTTATTTGTCTAGAAATCATATTCGCGAGATACTCGGCGTTCCGTAGGAACGCTATCTTTGAATTAAATACAATGACTGATCATATCTTCTCATTTACCTCTTACCCTTTTTAATTCCCGACTTTATATTGACTAAGTGTAAAATAATTTCACATAAATTCTTTTAAGTTCAAAATTTTTAACAAATCAGTAAGTTTTATTTTTAATTTTAAACCAAAATATAAACTTATGAAAAGAAAATTACTTCCACTTATGGTTTTATTAGGGATTCATCTCTGCGCTCAGGAAAAAAGCGAAGCTGCTGTTTCGGATACAGCAAAAGTATGGAGCATTCAGGGACAGAATACCTTAATGCTCAATCAGGCAGCTTTTTCCAACTGGGTTGGAGGAGGAGCCAATAATGTGGGTTGGCTTGCCGGAGTAAACTATAACCTTACGTACGAAAAAGGAAAAGACCTTTGGGAAAATATTATTATTCTCGGATACGGACAAAATAATACGAAAGGAGTAGGAACGAGAAAAACTCAGGATGTAATTAATCTTTCCACCAACTACGGAAGAGAATTTGCGAAGAACTGGTATATTTCCGCAGGAGCCAGTTTACAGACACAGTTTGCACCGGGTTATGCAGACGGAAATAATCCTGCTGCGGCTAAAATTTCAAATTTCATGGCTCCGGGTTATCTCAATATGGGAGCCGGGGTTACTTACAGACCCAATGATAATTTTACGGCAACAATACGTCCTGCCAATGCAAGATGGAACTTTGTTTTAGATAAAGAACTTCAATATAAGGGAATTTATGGATTAAAGAATGACGGAGATTCTTCTCTGTTTCAATTCGGTTTTTTGGGAACAGCAATGTATAAACTAAAGATCATGGAGAACATTACTTTAATGAATACAGGTTCTGTTTTCTCTAATTATCTGGATCATCCTGAAAGACTTGTTTTAGCATACAGCGGAATTTTGAATATGAAAATTAATAAATTTATTTCCACGAATGTAACGCTGGACTTACTGTACGATCATAATCAGATTGCTAAAACACAGCTAAAACAGACTTTAGGAGTCGGCTTTGCTTATAATATTGATAATGGCAGAAAACGGTCTGAGAATAAAGAAAACCAGACGTGGCTTAAAAAATAACTGGCAGTTATTTAATATTTTAACGTGAACTCGACGCTAAAATATTGAATTATATTTAGTTTTCCTTGCCATCTATGCATTTATCCAGTTCGGGA
>NZ_JACLCT010000026.1:0-64560 GCF_014218915.1 Chryseobacterium sp. C2(2020) | reverse complement strand
AGTATTTGTTCAATTCTAAAATATTAATTTTAGACATTAAGCACCTCATGTTTTTCTCCGAATTCACGTTATTTTAATGTAAGTCAGGATGTAAATTTTGACGGATTTAAGGATTTGGAAGTAATAAATCAGGTGGGAAATTACTGGTCTTCATCAAGTTTCTGGCTGTACAATAAAAAAACTAAAAAGTACGATTATTACAAACCAATGGATACGATCATTAATCCTGTAGTTGATAAAAAAAATAAAGCAATTACATCAACTTATCATGTCGGTCCGGTAAACTATTACTATAAAGTATATGAGTGGAAGCATAAAAAGCTAACCATGACCCATTATCAGGAAGGTGAAGATAATGGTTTCTAAATCATCTGATTATAATTCCACGCGGCAACAAAAATTCCGGCGGTTTCTGTTCTCAACCTCTGATTTCCCAAAGAAACTGCTTTTATATTATTCTCAGCCAAAAAAGCTATCTCTCTTTCCGAAAAATCGCCTTCAGGACCAATCAGAAAAGTGATATTTTGCAATCCGGGAATCTTATTGAGTTCCGTTCTTTCTAAATTCTCGTGGCAATGCGCAACAAATGTATGTTCGGAATCAATATTTTTAAGAAAATCCTGAATCTTCATTACATCGTTAATAACAGGAAAGTGAAATCTCAAACTTTGTTTTGAAGCTGCAATTGCCTGTTTTCTTAATTTGTCAATATTAATATTTTTACGTTCTGTTTTTTCTGTCTGTAAAATTGTAATTTCTGAAATTCCCATCTCCACTGCTTTTTCAACAAAGAATTCAATGCGGTCAATATTTTTCGTCGGGGCAATTGCAATATGAAGTTTCGGACTGAAATCAGGAAGATTGTTTTTAATTTCATCCACTTCAATATGGGCTTTTTTACCTTCAATCATCAGTTTTCCAGAGGCAAGGTTTCCTTTTCCGTCTGTTACATAGATGGCTTCACCGTTTTTCATCCGAAGAACTTTTACAATGTGTTGTTGTTCTTCATCATTAATCGTTACCACATTTCCCTCAATTTCGCCGTAAAAAAGTTTCATATTTAAATATTTAAAATCTGCCTGAATTTTTCTAACTAATTATTAAAAGTAAGTTTCATTTTCGCTTAAAAATGCCACTCCTGTTTTTATGGTTGTATAAATATCGCCTTCACAATCTCTGTAGGAACAGGTGTAAATTTCCTCAATCCATTTATTGTTGATGAAAATCAAATTTAGATATTCGTTTTTTCTTAAATTATTTTTGATGGATAAATAATCTCCCTCTTTCGGTTCATATTCAAAACTGAAAACATTTTCTGCATTGATCTGTTCAATAATTTCTTCCTTAATATTCTGAACATATCCCGTTTCTGAACTTGCCGGAAAATAATCGGCGAAATCCTCCGATGCTTCATTCTTACCCGTTACCGTTTCTAAGATCCAGTAATATTTGGAGTTTTTCTTAGAATGTTTGCCAAGTATTTTTTCCTCTAACAGTATTTTCATAAATCGTATTTTGCGGTTGCTGAAGTTCTCAGATCAGTAAATTCTCCCCGCTCAAATTTTAACTGAGCAACCATCGCAATCATCGCCGCGTTATCCGTAGTATATTCAAATTTCGGAATGTAAATATTCCAGCCCAATTTTTCATGATTGTTCTGCATCGCCTTTCTCAATGCCGAATTTGCCGAAACTCCTCCTGCAATCGCCACTTCATTAATGTTTAAATCTTTCGCTGCCTTTTCCAGTTTGCTCATCAGAATTTCAATAATCGTTTTCTGTACCGAAGCACAAAGATCATTCATATTATTTTTAATGAAATCAGGATCTTTTTTTACCTCTTTCTGAATGAAATACAGCACCGAAGTCTTAATTCCGCTGAACGAATAATCGTAATTTTCCAGTTTAGGTTTATTGAAGGTAAAAGCATCAGGATTTCCTTCTTTAGCCAGTCTGTCGATAATAGGACCTGCCGGATAATCGAGATCAAATATTTTTCCGATTTTATCAAATGCTTCTCCTGCGGCGTCATCAATGGTTTTCCCGATAATTTCCATGTCGAAATAATCTTTCACGAGAACAATCATCGTATGTCCGCCGCTCACGGTAAGACACAAAAAAGGGAACTTTGGCGGCACAGGATTTGCATCCTCGATGAAATGGGCTAAAATGTGCGCCTGGAGATGGTTTACCTCAATAAGCGGAACATCCAAACTCATTGCCAAAGACTTAGCAAATGACGTTCCCACAAGAAGAGAACCTAAAAGTCCAGGTCCGCGTGTAAATCCTATCGCAGAAATTGCATTTTGTTGTATATTTGCTTTTGTTAAGGATTTTTCAACAACGGGGATAATATTTTGCTGATGCGCACGCGAAGCCAGCTCAGGAACCACACCGCCATATTCTTTATGGATCGCCTGATTCGCTGCAATATTCGAAAGAATAGAATTTCCCTTGATGATAGCTGCTGATGTATCGTCGCAGGACGATTCAATACCTAAAATTATAGAGTCGCTCATAATAATGGCAAAGTTAGAGAATAATAACGAGAATGAGAACAAAAAATCAGTAGCTGGTAACTTAGGTAATCAGGTACAGAAAGCTGTTGAAAATGCGGAAGGTGTTGTAAAAGAAACAGTTAAGGAGGCTTCTGAACTTGCTTCAGATGCAATTAATCATCCCATTGAGACGGCTGAAGAATTTGGAAAACAGGCGGTAAAAGACGTTACCAGTTATTCATGGTGGGCAAAACTTCTATTGATTCTCTTTTGGCTGGGTTTAGCTTTGGTGGCAGCCATTTTTGTAATCATTAATCTTCCTTCCACAAAACAATGGGCTGCAGATCAGGCGTTGCAAATTGTTAATCGTGACTTTAAAGCACAGATGTCAACAGAAAGTGTTGAGGTTAATTTTTTCGGAAATGTAAAAATCAAAGGATTAAAAATCAAAGATTACAAAGGATACGATTTTATTCAGTCCAAAGAATTTATTGCCAATTCCAACTGGCTTTCTTTAGCCTCCAATATTACCAAAAATAATTCTTTAAGCTTCAATTCCCTTACTTTAAAAAATGCGGATGTAAAAGTGATTACGTACAAAGGCGACAGCATTTCAAACTTTATCCGTTTTACACAATTATTCGACAGCGGTAAAAAAAGAGATCCCAATAAACCTCCGTTTCAGCTCGATTCCCGATTGCAGATTCTGGATTCTAAAGTCTCCATCGTCAATCTGAATTCTCCGGGTGAAAAAGGAAAATGGTTAACCGCAACCAACTTTAACCTGATTGCTCCGAATGTTAAAGTAAACGGAAGAAATATTTCAGGATCAATCAATAATATGTCTTTCACCACAACAAGATGGGGAAAATCTCATTTTGTGGATACTTTTTCTACCGAACTTTCCATGACGCCGGAATATCTTTTCCTGAAGGACCTTACTTTAAATACAGATCACTCGCTTTTACAGGGAGATATTAAATTCAACCTTCATGATGACGGTTCGTGGGCAGATTTTGCAGACAAAGTAAAATGGGACATGAACCTAAAACTGGGAAGCCAGTTAAGCGGTTACGACATCAGTTATTTTGTAACGAACTGGGATAACTTTAAGCCTTTCAATGTTTCAGGAAAAATGACAGGTCCGCTGAATGATTTTAAGCTGGATAATTTTCTCATCCGAAATCCTGATGTGAATATTGCCACCAAAAAAATGAAGGTGAATAAACTGCTGAAAGGAAACTTTTTAATTGAAACCAATGATCTTTCCGCAGACTTTACCTATAAAGATCTGAAAGCCATGATGCCTTCATTCATCGCTAAAAAAATGAAAAACTTTGCGGATGATTTCGGAAAATTAAAATACAACGGAACTGCAAGTGTAAATCCTAACCGTGTCTATGTTTCCAACGGAAATTTGATGACGGGAATCGGGCAGGCAAAAATCACGAATTTTTCTTTAACGGAATACAGCTCTTCAATGCCGAAATATGCCGGAATAGCCGAAGTGAAAGATCTTAATACTTCCGTGATTACAAAAAACAAATCGGTAGGATTAATTTCTGGGAAGTTCAATATCAACGGACAGAGTTTCGATGTGAATACAATGAAACTGACAACGAAATCCCAGATTTCGAGCATCGAAATTATGAATAAGGAGATCAATAATCTGTATCTCGACGGATTATTGGATCATAAGAAATACAACGGACTCATCACCGTGAATGATGAGCAGGCAAAAGCAACCATAAAAGGATTAATTGATTTCAGCACTTCAAGAATTTCGATGAATGTAAATGCTGATGTTAATTATCTGAACATGAATTACTTTACCAATAAACCCGGAAACCAGATTGTAAGCGGGAAGGTAAATGGTAAAATGGCAATGTCGTCCATCAACGATTTAACACTGGATGTGGAAGCCAGCGGAATTAATTTTGCAACGGCAACTCAGAAATATTCCATTCCGAATGCAAAGCTGAAAACTTTTGTGGAAAACGGAGGTCGTGTAATTGATGTGGATGCTCCGGGAGCCGTTAACGGAAAAATTTCAGGAAGATATAATTTGGGCGATCTTGCCGGAATG
Organism: Chryseobacterium sp. C2(2020); assembly: GCF_014218915.1. Classification (NCBI taxonomy): domain Bacteria; kingdom Pseudomonadati; phylum Bacteroidota; class Flavobacteriia; order Flavobacteriales; family Weeksellaceae; genus Chryseobacterium; species Chryseobacterium sp. C2(2020). The sequence continues at coordinate 59,977 of NZ_JACLCT010000026.1, read as the reverse complement.
GTGGAAAACGGACTCAATAAAATTCTTGTGGGTCCTGCGCCGAGAAAAATGTACAGGGGACAGACTTTTGCCATGAATTTTGATGTGCAGCAAGGTTTGGTAAGCTATTTTTTACCGGATCTAAAAATTCCGCAGGGCGCAAAAGTAGAAGGACAGTACGACGGAAATTCCAATAATCTGATCCTGAATGTAGATGCGGCTTCACTGAAATATATCATGACGAAAACTCAGGAGATCACAGAAGCGGACAAAGCTCTGGCTGCTGCAAATCCTGATTATAAAATCAACGAAAGAGATAATATTACCAAGGACAGCGCGATGGTAGACAGCGTCATGGTAAGAATTAATACGGCAAATCTCAATGAGCAGATTTATGCTAAAATCAACAGGGTTCTGTACAATAAAAATGTTCTTAAAGATATTACCTTAAGCGGAAGAAACGAGAGCAATACCATTCTTCATCTCGCAACGAAATTTAAGCACGGAAGTCCGGAAGATGAGCTGGATGATAATCTTAAAGAATATGCCATCAACGTTAACCAGTCAACCAACGCAGGGGGAGATTTTGTGTTCAGGTTCGAGCCTACTGAGGTGAAGTTTAATGACGTAACGTGGGCAATAGATACCAGTCCGGAACTCAACCATTCCATTACCTACCGTAAAAAAGAAGGCGATTTTGATATTCAGAATCTTAGGATTTTTTCAGACAACAGTGCATTGTTTATTAAAGATGCCCAGTTTAAGTCGGCAAAGGATTTTTATGTAGATGCAGAAGTGGATAATTTTGCCATCGAAAAGCTGCTGGATATGCAGGGCGGAGGAAATTCTATGAACATTAAAGGTCTTGCAAATGGAAGTGTGAAGATTAAAATGGATAAAAACACATTGCAGCCTTTGGTGGATATGACGATTGATGATATCATGATGAACGGGAATGATATGGGGGATATTACCATTTCTGCGACCAACAGTTATTCCCTGAATGTATACGACGTTGATATCAAAGTAAATTCTGCAGGAATTATAGGCAATAACAGCCTTCATGTAACAGGAACGGTAAACAACAATACAGCTTCTCCAACCATTGATCTTACCGCAGAAATGCGTGATTTTGATGTTGCTTTTGCGCAGCAGTTCGTGACTTCAGTTTTTGGGAATCTGAGAGGGAAAGCAACCGGAGATCTTAAAATTTCAGGAAAATTCAGCAATCTGGATTACAGCGGCGATATTGCGCTTAAAGGATTCGGGTTAAAACTTTTGTTTACCGGTGTAGATTATTCTTTTGATGATACTGTAATTCCTTTAACCAAAGGTTTGGCGATTCTGAACAGCGTTGAGGTGCATGACGGAAGAACCAATTCTAAAGGGAATATTTCCGGTGCGATACAGTTTGAAACCCTCTCTTCGATGGGAGTCAACCTCGTAATGAGAGCCGATAATTTATTAATGCTGAATACCACACAGAAAGATCTGGATTTATTCTGGGGAAGAGTTTACGGACAGGGTGATCTTTATGTAGACGGACCTGTTTCTGGGTTGAGTATTTCCACGCCTAATATGAAAGCTTTAAGCGGAAGTACATTTACTTTCAACTCGGGTTCTACCTCCAACGTTGAAGAATTCAAAATGCTAAAATTTTTAAAAGAAGGAAAAGACGGTCTGGTTACTTTGGATGAAAAGAAAAAATCCGGAGCGAATATGAATATTGATTTTGCTTTGGACGTAGATAAAGGAACCACCGTAAATGTTCTTATTGGAGATGGCGTAGGAAATATTATGGTAAAAGGAGCAGCGGAAAAACTTCGTTTCCAGATGAGCCGACAGGGAAATATTGCCATGAACGGAGCGTATAAGGTAGATAACGGAACGTTTGTTTCTAAGGCAATCCTAAATAAAACTTTCCAGATTGAGAAAGGAAGCAGCATAAGATGGGATGGTGATGCGATGAAGCCTGCTTTAGACATCACAGCGAACTATGTAAGAATGGTTTCCAACGCCGGAGAATACCTGAATATGGGAAGTCTTCAGCCGATCAGTGTTCTGCTTCAGGCCAATATTACCCAATCGCTGATTGATCCTAAAATTGACCTTAATGTAACAGCTTTGGATGTTTCCAGCCAGATTAAAGAAACTTTGGCGGCAAAAATGAGTCAGGAAGGAGAAAAAGTACTTCAGTTTGGATCAGTCTTATTGTTGAGTACCTTTAATGTTTCAGAGACAGGAGGAGTGAATGTAAACGTGGGAGATGTAGCACAAAATCAAGGGTATAATTTATTGCTGAAACAATTGGGATCTGTATTGAATACGATGAGCAGCGAATTCCAGATCGACCTGAATTACGTAAAAGGAGACCAGTATTCCAATGTAGGAGACAGAGCGAATGCAGGAGTTAGTTTTGCACTTTCTCCAAGAGTTAAAGTAAAGACAGGACTGGGAATTCCGCTTACGAAAACTGAAAATACGGACGTTAATTATCTTTCCGGAGAAGGAACGATAGAATATGATATTTCCAAGAAAAATGACGGAAGTCTCTTATTAAGAGGGTATTCCAAGCCTTCCAACATCGGAATGGTGAACGGAGCAGGATCAAACGGAACAGCGAACCAAGCGTATGGAGCGGGTATTGTTTGGTCTAAGAGTTTTAATTCTATATTTAAAAAGAAGAAAAAAGATAAAAAACAAACGGCTGAGCAAACTGAAATAAAAACAGATTCTGTAAAATCAGGTAGTAAATAATCAGAATATTTTAATGATTTTTGTCATATGTGTTAATTATTGTTAATCTTTGTTATAATTTTTTTTGTTAATTTATTTTTTATAAATTTGCAAAAAATATGTAGATTTTTTAAAGAAATTGTAATTTAACTAATATGAACTATCAACTGGACGAAATAGACAAGAAAATTCTTGATTTCTTAGTAGAGAACACAAGAATGCCTTTTACAGAAATTGCTAAGCAGATGGATGTTTCTGCGGGTACAATTCACGTAAGAGTGAAAAAGATGGAGGATGCAGGTATTATTTTGGGATCATCTCTTAATATAGATTACGGAAAGTTAGACTATCACTTCACTGCTTTTATCGGAATCTTATTAACCAAATCCAACAGAACTCAGGAAGTTCTGAAAGAACTATCTACTATTCCAAACGTAATTGAAGCGAGCGTAATTTCCGGAAAATATAACATTTTCTGCAAAGTGAGAGCTAAGAATACAGACGACGCAAAAAGAATCATCTATCAAATCGATGATATTCAGGATGTAATGAGAACAGAAAGTATGATTTCTATGGAAGAGTACTTAAGCGACAAAAACAGACTGATTAACGCGATCTCTGTATAATCAAATTTTAAACGAATTATATAAAAGAACTTATGAAATCTCTCATAAGTTCTTTATTTTTGTAGTTATGGAAGAATACAGCTATTTTGACGAAGATCCGAAGAAAGGGTGGGGTTTCATTCTTGCTCTTGCAGCATTGCTCTTATTTACGGTTATGGGATTCGGGATCGATCTTGATGAATATTTGCAACACGAAACCCTTAATATCCCGGCTTGGTATGCTTACACTATTTTTGCGATTGATGCCTTAATGGTGATAAGTATTGTGTTGATTTTTTTTTACAGAAAAATAGGCATCTTTGCCTTTCCTGCCTTGCTAGTTCTGCATTTCTTTATGCATAACTATTACCTTTCCACATTTTTATATACCGACGTTACCAATCTTTTCCTTTTTACAGGTTTCGGAATGCTGGCGATAATTCCGAAATGGAAGTTTTTTAGGTAAAGATTTAAATTCATAGAAATTAAATTGGAAAAAAAAAGCTGTCCCAACCGGAACAGCTTTTTTAATGTAAAACAATTGATTATTTATCTAAAATCCTCTTTACTGCTTCTTTCACGGCAGTAGAATCAATTTTATATTTCTTCATCAGTTCAGCAGGCGTTGCAGATTCTCCGAATGTATCGTTCACTGCTACAAATTCCTGTCTTGTCGGTCTTTTTCTTGCCAACATTCCCGCAACAGATTCTCCAAGACCACCGATGTAGTTGTGTTCTTCGGCCGTTACAATTTTTCCTGTCTTTTCAACAGATTTTAAGATGATTTCTTCGTCCAAAGGTTTAATCGTGTGGATATTGATTACTTCACATGAAATACCTTCTTTTTCAAGCTCATCTGCAGCAAGTAACGATTCCCAAACCAAATGTCCCGTCGCAACAATGGTTACATCCGTTCCTTCCTGAAGCATAATTCCTTTTCCGATTTCGAAAGGCATATCTTCCGGAATGAAAACCGGAACTACAGGTCTTCCGAATCTTAAATAAACCGGACCTTCAAAATCAGCAATCGCTAAAGTAGCTGCTTTTGTCTGGTTGTAATCACAAGGATTAATCACCGTCATTCCCGGAAGCATTTTCATCATTCCGATGTCTTCTAAAACCTGGTGTGTTGCACCGTCTTCACCCAAAGTAAGACCCGCGTGAGAAGCACAGATTTTTACATTTTTATTGGAATAGGCAATAGACTGACGAATCTGGTCGTAAACTCTTGAAGTGGAAAAGTTAGCGAAAGTTCCCGTAAAAGGAATTTTTCCTGTAATGCTTAGACCGGCTGCAAGACCCATCATATTCGCTTCTGCAATACCTACCTGAAAAAATCTTTCAGGAGCCTTTTCAATGAATTTTTCCATCTTCAAAGAACCGATAAGGTCTGCACAAAGCGCCACAACATTAGGATTTTTATCTGCAAGTTCAGCCAATCCGGCTCCGAATCCTGAACGTGTATCTTTTTTTTCTGTATATGTAAATTTCATTTTTTTCTAATTATTAATTAAGATTACTTATTACCAATTACTCATTACTAATAATTAATAATCAGCCGGAGCCTCTAAGTATAACTGTTTGAATGCTGTTTCCAGTTGCTCATCATTAGGCGCTTTTCCGTGCCAAGCGTGAGTTCCCATCATATAATCTACACCGTAACCCATCTCTGTATGAAGAATAATGGCTACCGGTTTTTCTTTTCCGGTTTCTGTTTTTGCTTTTTCAAGAATGGCAATTACCGCCTCAAGGTCGTTACCGTTTTTCTCTTCCAGAACTGTCCATCCGAAAGCTTCCAGTTTGGCATGAAGATTTCCTAAAGAAAGTACGTTATCTGTACTTCCGTCGATCTGTTGTCCGTTATAATCGATGGTAGAAATAATATTGTCTACTTTTTTGGCTGCTGCGTACATAAATGCTTCCCAAACCTGACCTTCCTGCAATTCGCCATCGCCATGAAGAGAGTAAACCAAAGAGCTGTCTCCGTCCAGTTTTTTACCCTGAGCAACACCCAAAGCTACAGAAAGTCCCTGTCCTAAAGAACCTGAAGCCACTCTTACGCCCGGAAGACCTTCGTGAGTCGTCGGGTGACCCTGTAATCTTGAATCTAATTTTCTGAAAGTACTAAGCTCCTGAACCGGAAAAAATCCGAATCTTGCCAAAGTAGAATAGAATACCGGAGAAATATGTCCGTTAGAAAGATAGAAATGATCTTCATTTTTACCTTCCATGGTGAAAGGAAGATGATAGTTCATTACCTTTCCGTAAAGGGCTGTGAAATATTCAGTACAACCTAAACTTCCTCCCGGGTGACCGGAATTTACAGCATGAACCATTCTTAAAATGTCTCTTCTGACTTGTGTAGTAAGAGATTTTAACTCTTCAATACTTTTACTCATTATATAAGATTTATTTGTATGCGAATTTACAATTTTTTGATGGGTTACGGAAATATGAAAAATCCAGATATTTTACCCGGATTTTGTTTGTTACTTTGTCAAAGTTGAAAATCTTTGACAAAGTTTATATTGTATTTTAATTGCAGCTCGACTTTTTTGTGACAGAAATAAGCTGGTATGGAAGATGATTAGTTGTCTGATTATAATATTAAATGATAAATAGTTTAAAAATTAACCTGGCAATGAGAAGAATTGTTAAGAATATATACCAAAATTTCTTTTCAGAATCAGATTTTCCTTGTCTTATAATAAATAAACCTATAAATGTTAATAGACCATTCAAAATAATTAATTCCACCCCGATTTTGTAATCCGTATACGTTGTTACCAGATAATTGATAATATACGTTGCAACCGGAGCTAAAATCGTTACCGCCAAAATTGAATATTTCCTTGAAATCTGAAATTTCGTGAAAATTCCGAAGGCGAAAAGTCCTAAAAGCGGTCCGTAAGTATATCCTGCAATCTCCATTATCAGATAAACAATCGATTTGTCATTCAAAGCTTTAAAGACCATAATCAAAATAAAGAAAATGATCGTGAACGTTAAATGAACCTTCATACGAAGCTGTTTTTTCTCTTTCTCCGTCTTGTTTTTGTCTTCATTAAGATTCAAAAGATCTACGCAATACGAACTCGTAATAGCGGTTAAAGCGCCATCCGCAGAAGGAAATAATGCCGAAATTAATCCGATAATGAAGATAACGGAAATGATCATCGGGAAATGTCCCTGAAGCGATAAAGCAGGAAACAAATCGTCTCCCATGATATTTTTAATGTTACCCGCAGAATCTTTGAACCCGAAAATATTGGTAACGGTTTCTCCGTCTATTTTTCCATATTCTGCACCGTTCTGCAAAGCAAAAAGATAAAGAAGACCTCCTAAAAACAGGAATGCCAGATTCACAAAAAGCAGCGTTCCTGCGAAAGTGAGCATATTTTTCTTTGAATTTTTAAGATTATCCACCGAGATATTTTTCTGCATCATTTCCTGATCCAGTCCTGTCATTGCAATTGTAATGAAAATTCCCCCTAAAATCGTTTTCAGGAAAAATGTTTTAGAATTCGGATCAAAATTGATGAAGTGGGTATAATTTTTCTGTTCTAAAATAGTATATGCTTCGCCTAATGATAAATTTAAATGGGATAAAATATAAACGATACACGCAATGAGACTGATAATCATGAATGACGTCTGCAAAGTATCGGTAATCACAATTGTTTTTACACCCCCTTCAAATGTATATAAAAGCACCATTAACAACAGAACTAAAGCGGTAACCCAGAAAGGAACGCCCAAACCTTCCAGAAGGAAAATCTGAAGAACGTTGACCACTAAATATAATCTTGCCGTTGCACCAATTGCTCTTGAAATAATAAAAAATATAGAGCCGATTTTATGTGCTTCAACGTTGAATCTTTTGCCTAAATACGTATAAATCGAGGTAAGATTCATTTTGTAATACAGCGGAAGAAGAATTGCAGCAACAATAAAATATCCGATGAAAAAGCCGATCACCATCATATAATATTCGAATCCGCCGTAGATGTATTCACTTCCGGTCATTTTTCCGACTGTTCCGGGAACGGAAATAAATGTTACTCCGCTTAAGCTGGTTCCGATCATTCCGAAAGCAACAAGCCACCATTTACTTTTTTTATTCCCGATAAAAAACGACTGATTATCAGAATTTCGGCTTGTAAAATAAGAAATAACCAAAAGTCCGATGAAATAGACAAAAACAAACAGCAAAAGAACAGTTCCGGAATTCATGCTTTAATTTAAATTTTAGCAAATATAGTTTTTTTCTGTTCTGCCTAAAAAGAAAAAACCTTCCGGATACATTTCCGGAAGGTTTTATATGTAATGTTGAAGTTAAGGCTGATAACTCAGAAGCTCAAACTTAATCTCAACCTTAGCCTAAAACTAAGCCTGAGTCTTATTTACCAGAACATCCTGAAGCTCCTCATGTTTCTGGAAAGTAGCCTTGGCAAAAGGACAAAGCGGAATAATTGTTTTTCCGTTCTTTCTTGCAAAATCTACTGCCGCAAGAAGCATTTCTTTCCCAACGCCTTTTCCGTTGTATGCTTCTTCAACTTCTGTGTGATCGATGATGAATCTTTCTTCTCCAGCCCAGGTGTATGTCATTAATCCTGCATGGTTTCCGTCTATAAATGCTTCAAAATTTCCGTGTTTCGGATCGTTGGTTTGTTTTACTTCAATCATATTATGAAAATTTGGTTAGTATTTCTATATCGTTTGTAAGAATCTTATGAATCGGACACGCATCCGCTATGGCGTGAAGTCTTTTCAGTTGTTCATCATCAAGATTTGTGCCTTCAAAACTGATGTCTCTTTTGAAAATGGCTCTTTTCGTTAAAGGAAAATTTTCCAGTTCCACTTCAACGTTTATTTTTTCTACGCTCCATTCTTTTCGGTCGATGTACATTCTCAAGGTTGCCGCTGTGCAGCTTGCGAGGGAAGTGGCAAGAATTTCAAAAGGATTGAAGCCTTTGTTTCCGCCGCCTTTGTCTACAGGTTCATCTGTAATCAGCGTGTTTTCTCCCGCAACAACTTCGGTGTAGTATTTTTCTGTTCCCAGACTTGCTTTTACTGTGATTGCCATTATTTTTCGGTATTGAATTGATAACTCAGTGCTCCTGAAGGACACAGGTCGATTTGGTTTTTAAGTTCTTCTGCGGTTGCATTTTCAGGTTTCAGCCACGGTCTTTCTTTCGGGTTATACACTTTCGGAAGTGTTTTTACACAAACGGCGGCGTGGATGCACTTTTTGGGTTGCCAGAGCACGGTAATCTCTCCGTTTACATATTCGTGTGTTTCCATATCAATTTTCGTTTAAAGTTTTTTCTATTCGTCTGTCTGGAATCAGCCAGAGTAAAGCAACCGTATAATATAGTGCTACTGCAATATAGGGATAAATAAATGAAACAATAATTCCTGAAACATAAAGCACTATGGATGCGTTTTCCTTAAAACGGGAAGCAATGGCCTGTTTCAGCTTAGAGCTTTCCCCTTCGGATTTTATGATCGCATTTTCCAGAATCGTATAGGCAATCGCACAAAGTCCCAGTCCGAATCCGTAAGTGGCTACCGGATTTTTGGCAAAATGTGTTTCTCCGATCCATTCCGTTGCAAAAGGCATTAATGAAAGCCAGAACAGCAGATGGAGGTTTGCCCAGAGAACTTTTCCGTTTACTTTTTTCACTGTCTGAAAAAGGTGATGATGATTGTTCCAGTAAATTCCTACATACAGAAAGCTGAAAATATACGCCAGAAATTTAGGAATAAGCGGTTTAAGGCTTTGCCAGTCGTTTCCTTCCGGAACTTTCAGTTCCAGTACCATAATCGTGATGATGATCGCAAGAACCCCGTCACTGAAGGCTTCTAATCTTCCTTTGGTCATTATTTGCGGATCGTATTTTTGAAATTCTCCACTTTACTGTTCAGCTCTTTCAGCATTTCAGGGTTGATGACTCCGCTTTCCAGATCAAAATTTTCATAAAATTTAGGAAGCGAGAAAGTTTCTTTGATATCCGCTCCGAAATTCGGGAAAAATATTTTTGCCGTATTCATCACATTTCCTCCGCCGTAACCTCCCGGAGAAGTAGACATCAGAAACATCGGCTTGTCCTGAAAAACCTTCACGTTGATTCTTGAAGCCCAGTCGAAAACGTTTTTAAAAGCAGCACTGTACGATCTGTTGTGTTCCGCAAGCGAACAGATAATCACGTCACATTCTTCTATCGCTTTCAGAAAATGGTGTGCTTCTTCCGGAAAACCTTTCTTTTCACGGTCTACGGAAAAAACAGGCATATCAAAATCATTCAGATCAATCAGATTGATTTCTTCATCCTGAAAATCTTTTAGAACGAATTTTACAAGTTCCCTGTTGATGGAAGTGGAAGACGTACTTCCTGCAAATGCTAATATTTTCATCAAGTATGATTTTAAATTGTTACGGTTTTCTGTTTAAAATAGCTTTCGGAAGCGGAACATATTCGTTTTCATCTCCCGGAACCAAAGGAAAAGCATCGTGGTTCTGGTCGTGCCAGTTTACTTTTGCCTGATCGATCAGTTCTTTTTCGGAATTTACAAAATTCCAGAATATAAACCGCTCTTCTTCAAATGGTTCGCCACCGAAAAGATAAACTGTTCCGTTTTCGCTCATATCAAATTCGCAGAGTTGGGTGTTTTTGGCAATCATCAGTTGTTTAGATCCGTAAGAATTTCCGTCAGTAGAAACAGTTCCGTCCAGAACGTACATGGCAGCTTCTCCGTAAAGATCTTTTCCTATGCTGATCTTTTTTGCTTCTTTGGTTTTAATTTCAATAAAAAACAGCTTACTGTGAACCGGAACCGGCGATTTTTTTCCAAAAGCTTCTCCTGCAATTAATTTATACTGAATTCCGTCTTCTTCCCATACCGGAATTTCATCTGCTTCAATGTGGTGAAATGTGGGTTCAGACTGTTCCAGATGTTTCGGAAGTCCTACCCAGATCTGGAATCCGTGAAGTCTTTTATCAGAATGTCGCAGGTATTCCGGAGTTCTTTCGGAGTGTACCACACCTTTTCCGGCAGTCATCCAGTTTACGGCTCCCGGTTTTATTTCCAGAGCACTTCCGATGCTGTCTCTGTGAAAAATAGATCCTTCCAGAAGATACGTTAATGTTGAAAGCCCGATGTGCGGATGCGGCGGAACATCCAGATTCTGATAATCTTTTAAGTCGGATGGTCCCATATGATCGATAAAAACGAAAGGTCCGACTGCTCTTTTTTCACGGAAAGGCAATAATCTTCCGACCAGAAAGTTTCCGATGTCCGCAGATTTTTCTTCTATAATAAGTCCGATGTTTGACATGATGTGCGTGATTTATTTGTATTAATTTTTAATTTAATTTTGAATTCTTAAATGAGGATTTTGCAAGTTGAATGTTTATAGATTCCCATACACTACGATTTCTTCTGCGAATCTCAGTTTGGAATTGAACCATTTAATCAGATTCCGTAAAAATAATTCTTCATCCGCTGTTTCTACAGGTAATCTTGCGATCTGATTTACAATTTTTCTCATCGTTTCATTTTTATATCGGTTATGACCTGTGATGTCAAACGTTTCAGAATCGGCAGCTTTAAAAATGTCAATTACATAATCAAAATCTTTAGATTGAATAAAGATGCCCCTGTCTGTTGGGATGTAATATTTTTCCAGACTGCTGTTTTCAGCCCATAATATAAATCCTATTTTATGAATTTGCTGATTTGGTGTTGCTGTAAGATATAAGATTTTTTCCTGAATTTTTTTCATGGCTTTCTCTTCATCATGCTTACAGATATGGTAATATTTTTTTGCAGTTTTATCGTCACATTCAGTTAATCTGCATATCGTATTAATTTTGTTGCGATGAAATTCCTGTATGCTTAATTCTACATTATTATTGTTTCTCTTCAATAGTTTTTGGGCTGAATGTAAAGGAATGTTTATTCTGTTTCTCAGTTCTTTAATCGTATTAGTTTCCATGTTTTATTTAATGGCTTGAAATAATTAGTAAATTATCCGGATATTTTCCGAACCATCGTCTAAATATATAAAATTAAGAAAAAGAACAGCTTGATGATAATTTTTAATTAAAATTAATCTGCGAGATAGCCGAATCTGCCTAAGTTGAAATCTTCAAAAGCCTGCATAATTTCTTCTCTGGAATTCATTACAAAAGGTCCGTGAGGAAAGATAGGCTCATTTAAAGGCATTCCGCTGATGATTAAAACGATTGAGTCTTCTGTTGCTTCTATAGTGAAATCTTCTCCTTCATTTTGAAACAGAACGAGATGATTAAGTGGTATTTTTTCTTCATCATTAACGATAATACTTCCTTCTATCACCAATGCAGCAGTATTGAAATTTTCGGGAAAGGTGAATGCTGCTTTTCCACCATTTTTCAGTTTTGCATTCATCATGTGAACCGTACTGAAGGTAAAAGCGGGACCTTTCTGATTTTGATATTCTCCGGCAATCACTTCAATATGTCCGTTTTCTCCAAGATCCACTTTCGTCATATCTGAATTTTTAATTGTCTGATATTTCGGACAGCTCATTTTATAAACCGACGGAAGATTTACCCAAAGCTGAACCATTTGGAAAATTCCGCCTTCTTTTGCCCATTCTTTTTCATGATATTCTTTGTGAAGAACACCTTTTGCGGCAGTCATCCACTGTACATCGCCCTCACCGATAATTCCGCCACCTCCTGCGCTGTCATGGTGCTGCACTTTTCCTTTATACGCTATGGTTACAGTCTCAAAACCTCGGTGCGGATGAACGCCCACTCCTCGAGGCCGATCTGTTCCGTTAAAGTGAAATTTTGAATTGTAATCGAGCATAATGAACGGATCCATTCTTTTCATATCCATTCCCTGAACGCCCGGAATAAAATTATGAACCCTAAAACCGTCGCCCACAAAATGCACAGGTTTCGGAGATACTATTTTTTCTATTTTTTTAGTTGCCATAATATGGTTGTATTATGAAGCAAAGGTATCTTAAGCAAAAATCCTGTACATTGATCTGTGTTAATAAGGGGGATTGATTGATGATTGATGATTGCGCTGAGTGGATGTTTTCAGTTTTTTATTTAGGATGTAAAAATTCCCCTCCTTTGGAGGGGTGGCGAAAATTTCAGAGAAATTTTTGACGGGGTGGTTTTAGAAATAAAGCTGTAATTTCCTGTTGAATAAATGTTCTCCACAATTTCAGAGCTCATTGAGCGGCATGTCTGAGCTCTTTTTTGGATTCGGCGGCTGCTTAGCAGCCGCCGAATCCAAAAAAAGCGAGTAGCGAAAGCTGCAAAAAACTCCTGAAATCAATGAACAATTGATTTTTTCTTTGCCTAAATTAGGAAATCGACAAATCGGTTTGTTTTATCAATCCTCTTTCGATTTCATATTCTTCCCATCTGAAATATGGAGTCTGCGGAAAATAAATCCGGAGATGATCGTGAGAATTCCGACAGTAAGAAAAGTAAATCGGAAAGCGTTGTGGATTTCTCCGTGAATAAGATCGGTATTTTCAAAAATTTTAAGTACAATTAATCCGAAAGCAATTCCGAATCCGATGGCAAGCTGCTGATTGACGGATATAAGTGAATTTCCGCTGCTGGTCTGAAAATTTCGAAGATCTGCAATAGAAATGGTATTCATCGAAGTAAACTGAATGGAATTAAAAAATCCCAAAATAGAAATAATAGGAATAAACCAATACAATGAGGTGTTGATATCGGGAATCGCCAAAAGACAGATCAGCGTTCCGATAATAAAAGTATTCGTCATTAAAGTCTGTCGGTAACCAAAACGGTCTAAGATTTTTATCACATACGATTTTCCGAACATTGCGGTTAAAGCCATCGGAGCGATGATCCATCCGGAAGTTACTGCCGATTGTTTATACGCAATCTGAATCATTAACGGTAAAAGCAACGGAACAGAGCTGATTCCTAATCTGGTGGCAAGATTTCCGACAATTCCGACTCTGAAAGTTCTTACCTGAAACAAATTTAAAGGAAAAATAGGGCTTTCATCACGTTTGGCGTGTCTGTAATAGTAGTAGAGACAAAGAAATCCCAGAATGAAAATGACCAGAACCGGTGTTGTATTCTGCATATCTCCGAAAAGTTCCAAAGCAATGGAAAGCAGGAGAGAGGCGGCTGCGAAGATCAAAAATCCTTTCAGATCAAAATCAACGTCTTTGGATGTGTAGTTGGGCATGAATTTTATGCCTAAAACAATTCCCAGAATTCCGATCGGGATGTTAATTAAAAAAATCCAGTGCCACGAAAGATAATCTACCATATAACCTCCCACCAAAGGACCGAGAACGGGACCGATCAGTGCAGGAATAATGGCAAAGTTCATGGCTTTTAATAATTCGCTTTTATCGAAAGTTTTAATTAAAGCTAATTTTCCGACAGGTGTCATCAAACTTCCTCCGACTCCCTGAATAACTCGCGAAATAACCAGATGAGTAAGATTTTGAGACATGGCACAGAACAGAGATCCCAAACTGAAAAGAATCAGAGAAAATATGAAAACTTTTTTAGTTCCGAAACGGTCTGCCAGAAATCCGCTTGCCGGCATAAAAACAGCTAATGTAAGTACATAACTGATGATGGCGTTCTGCATATTCAGCGGAGATTCCTGAAGATCTTTTGCAATGGAAGGCAAGGAAGTATTCAGAATAGTGGAATCCAGCATCTGCATGAAGATAGCCGTTGCAAGAATCAGCGGCAGAATTTTTTTAATCGAATTTTGAGGCTGCGAAAGTGTTTCTGACATGTATTTTTACTGGAAAAGCTTCCAGATTTGTTTGGTTCAAAAAAAATGAGAATGTAATTTTCAGAGCAATTTTTATTCCTTTTAATAAAGAGAAGATGTTAATCGATGGATTAAGCTGTTATTTCCACGAACGAGAAATCTATTTACCGCAATATTTTTCCTGATACTCCTGAACTGTTAGCTATTTTAAGTTTTTGATGATGTTATCAATAACGACATTTATAATATTCTATTTTCTTAAATTTTACGAGCAATTGTGAATATTCGTGCAAAAATTTGTGCCATTTGTATTAAAAAATATTCCAATAAAAAAGTCCTGCGAAACTTCACAGGACTTTTTAATTTATTTTCTTGGTTTTTCAACCCCTTTCCACTCTTCGCCGGCTTTTCTGTACTGGCTTAATTCGAAAGTTTTGAAATCTTTTGTTTTGTATTCGATGTTATCTGTGTTTTGTTCAAACGGCATGATGTAGTAGAAATCTGCATCTGTTCTGTCCGTTTTTGTCCCTTTTTTCACAGAAGGAACATATTTTGAAAATTTATAGCTCGGAAGATACTGCTTCACTCTCGCATAGAACGCTTTATTTTCTTTCTCTTCAGGAATGATGTCTACGATATTGAAATCGTCTTTTTCTTTATTAATCCAAAGATAATACGTTTTATCTTCTCCTGTATTTCTGTTGTTGGAGTTGAAAGCATAAAGCTCTTTCGGAACCAGTTCCTTAATTTTTTCTGCATCAACTTTTGTATAATACTGTCCTTTAGAAGGATCTACATACGTTTCCAGATTGTACATTAAAACAGAATTGTTATCCAGATTTTTGTTTTTGAAATACTGGTTTAAAGATAATTCTGCGGTTTCTCTAAGTTCTTTACCTCTTGCATCCAGTTTTTTAGTCGGATTCTGAGGATTCACTTTTTTTACAAATTCATATAAAACTTTCGGTTTTATATCTTTAAGGTGAGGATACGTTTTCAGCTGTTCCGCTTTTACCAGCCAGTAGTATTGTTGGTAGAAGTCGTCTTTATCGCCATCTTTCACACTTTTATACACCATTGCCAGTTTTTTGGAGCTAAGATATTTACCATATTTTCCCTGTCCGAAAGCAAAAGTCATGGATAATAAAGCAAATAAGATAGTAATGTTTCTTCTCATTTTTTTATAATTGATATTTTCGTTTTCCAAATATAATTATTTATTAGATAATATATTTGATTAACGGTTAAATTCTGACAATATTATTAAGGTAAATGCAAAAGAAAATCCTGTATTGCTACAGGATTGATAAATTTTTATGTAAAGTTTAGATTTTTAGAGTTCAGGATTTCGTTTCAGAATGCTCATCTTCTATTTGTTAAATAAAAAATGAAGAATAAAAAATCCATCTCACAAACTCAAAAAACACTCATACACTCATACTTCCGAAATCTATTCACCGTAAGAAGTTTCATGCACTTTTACGGCTCTTCCACTCGGATCGTTCATGTTTTTGAATGCTTCATCCCATTCCAGCGCAATTGGCGTAGAACACGCAACCGAAGGAACCGAAGGAACTGTTGCTGCCGCAGTTTCACTTGGGAAATGCTCTTCAAAAATTGTTCTGTAACGGTATTCTTCCTTGTTTTGAGGCGTATTTAAAGGGAATCTGAATTTTGCATTTGCCATCATTTCATCCGTTACTTCTTTTTCAGCAACGGCTTTTAAAGTATCGATCCATGAATAACCAACTCCATCCGAAAACTGCTCTTTCTGTCTCCAGACAATAGATTCCGGAAGAATATCTTCGAAAGCTTTTCTCAGAACCCACTTTTCAATTTTTCCTTCGGCAGCATTTACCATTTTATCTTTCGGATTCACAGTCATGGCAATATCCATAAATTCTTTGTCTAAGAAAGGAACTCGCCCTTCAATTCCCCAACTCATCAACGCTTTGTTGGCCCTTAAACAATCGTACAGGTGAAGTTTTCCTAATTTTCTTACGGTTTCATCATGGAATTCTTTCGCATTCGGAGCTTTATGGAAATATAAATAACCACCGAACAGTTCATCAGAACCTTCTCCGGAAAGCACCATTTTAATTCCCATCGATTTAATCACTCTTGCCAAAAGATACATCGGCGTAGAAGCTCTCACTGTCGTTACGTCATACGTTTCCAGATGATAAATAACATCACGAACCGCATCCAGACCTTCCTGAACGGTAAAATTAACTTCATGGTGAACCGAACCGATGTGTTCTGCTGCTTTCTGAGCTGCTGCCAAATCCGGTGATCCTACCAAACCGACTGCAAAACTGTGCAATCTCGGATACCACGCTTCCTGTGTATCTCCGCTTTCCACTCTCTGTCGTGCAAATTTTGCCGTAATCGCAGAAATTACGGAAGAATCTAATCCGCCTGAAAGCAAAACTCCGTAAGGAACGTCGCTCATCAATTGTCTGTGAACCGCATCTTCCAGTCCTTTTCTTAATTTCTCAATATCCGTTTCGTTATCTTTTACGGCATCAAAGCTTTCCCAGTCTCTTTTGTACCACTGCTGAAGCTCGCTTCCGTCTTTGCTGTACACCAAATGTCCCGGTAAAAAAGTCTCAATGGTTTTGCAGACTCCTTCCAGCGCTTTCAGTTCTGAAGCAACGTAATAGTTTCCGTTTTTATCCCAACCGTGATATAGAGGACAGATTCCCATGTGATCGCGTGCAATGAGATACACATCATTTTCTGTGTCATATAAAGAAAAGGCAAAAATTCCGTTTAATTTTTCAACAAAATCTTTTCCGTATTTTTGATATAAAGCTAAAATAACCTCACAGTCTGACTGTGTCTGAAATTCATAATCAGGAAATTCTTCTTTCAGTTCTCTGTGATTGTAGATTTCACCGTTCACGGCAAGAACTATTTTTCCGTCTTTGGTAAATAATGGCTGTTTTCCGGAGGTAGGATCTACGATGGCAAGTCTTTCATGAGAGAAAACCACTTTGTCATTCTGGAACACTCCGCTCCAGTCCGGACCACGGTGACGAATTTTTTTAGACATTTCAAGAACCTGAGGTCTTAATATTTCGGTTTTTTGTTTGGCGTCAAACAAACATACAATTCCACACATTTTTTTTTCATTTAATTTGAAACAAAAGTAGAATAGTGGTTTAAAAATAACAACAAAAAAATTAAATAAGTTAATATTTTTAATTAATTAATTTAAAATGAAGTAAAAATTTAATTATTTTAAATTGAAAATATGATTTTAGTTGATTTTTTTAACTCACATCTCTAATTTATTCATTACATACGAAATTATTATGAGATATTTCTTAATGTATGGTAATTTATTCTACAAATTTTAACCCTTACTTTGTGGCTCGAAATAATTTTTTTTCATCATTTGTGTTTTTACCTTCTTGCAATTCAGTTTGCGAGAAGGTTTTGTTTTTATTCGGAACCTAACAGAACTCCTGAAACGTTCCACGAACTGAAGCTCGTTCCTTCAGTCGGACCCTGCGGAATTTTTACCTGAATGGTATGTTTTCCGGCTTTTAAATCTCCAAGCTGAATAAAATTGGGATTGGTAACGGTTCCGGGACACCAGTTTGATCTGCTGAGGTCTGATGAAGAAAGTCCGTCCGGAAAATTTCCTGAAGCGGGATTATAAAGACGATAAGATCCGCAGTCGGTTCTCCACGGCACAAAAGAATAGGTCATTTTTCCGTCTAAAAAGATCGAGTTGGTTTTGGGTACAAATTCATCGCCGTTTTCCCAGCCTCCATGACCGGTTGTTGTATATTTCAACTGGGCATTTTTCAAATCCTTTTTTAAAGTAAACTCTACAAATAGCCCTTTATCATTATTAAACATGGTAGAATAGTCCTGTCCTGCCATTTCCATAATGTTCAGAGTGTTGAATAAAGGAATAACCGTATTGTTTTTATAGATGGTCTGATCGCTTTTGTGAATGGTGATTTCCAGACTTACTTTATGACCGCCTTTATCGTAATTTCCGATGAATGTTCCGATCCATAATTCCTTTTCAGAAAGGGAAGGTTTCAGATCTGTAATATCTTCACGGTAAGGACTGATGGTCTGCCAGTTTTTATCTTTTAACTGAATATGATTGAATTTATTGATCCCGAAAGCGGTGAAAAATCGCATCATTTCTACCGCAGGACTGTAATTTTCCGTTGCTGTAATTCCGTAATATTGTTTTCCGTTTCCGTTTTCATACACAGGAAGTGTTTTTACTCCTTTTTCCAGTCCGTCGAAAAAAGACTGCGGTTTGTCCTGTGGTACAAAAAATACGGTTCCCGTTCTGTCGTACGCATCGCCGTTGGATTGTTGTTTTAATTCAACGAAAATATTTTCGCCCTCGGAAATTTTCGGGAACTTAATTTTTTTCAGAATAATGGTTCCGTTAGCGAATCTTTTTATGTTTTCATCAGATTTAGATTCATCTGAAAAATTAAGGGTTTCATGATCAAAAACTTTCAGGGTGGTGAATCTGCTTTTCCACAAAAGATCTCTGTAACCTAACTGATCGGTTGAATTAATCGAGCCTTTCAGAATAGCATCAATGTTAGTTTTCTTAACTTTTTTAATCGATTGAGCGGTGATCAGAGAGTTTTTATTTCTTTCAATTTCCAAAACAAATCCCAGATTTTGCCCGATTACAGAAGGTCCTCCCTGAATTTTCAGATCGTTGGTGTACCAGACTTCAATAGTGTTGGAATTGATTTTGGTAACTGCTTTTTTGCAGGTGTATCCCAAAATTTTCTTGGTTTCATTGGTGAATTCAAAAGTCTGTTTTGCCACAGATTCTTTGTCTGAAGTTGAAATAATTTCGTCAGATTTTAAAAACGCATAAGAAATTACCGTATTCGAAGGTTTTTCAATTTTCGTAATTTCGAAAGGAAAATCTGCTTTTTGTTCTCTGATTTTGTTATTCAGGATAAAATTTTCCTTTTCATTTGCCCAAACTAAAGTGGGAGACTGTTCCGTTAAAACTTTCCCATTGGATGAACTGAGGTACTGTACTTCGTACGTCTGTGCAAAAGATAAACAGCATAAAAAAGTAAAGAAGCTTACTAAAATTCTTAGATGCATAATTTGAAATGGTTTTAGCAAAGATAATTGTTAACTGAATAGATATTATTTAGAAATTCATTTTTATATTGTTAGAAGATAGTTGCCTTTAATTTATCTTGTTGGAAATCTTTGAGTTCTTTGCTGAGTGACACGCCTTTGCGAACTTAAAAACAGTTGGTATATAAAAGAATCTTAGCGATCCTTTGCGTTAAAAAGCAGTATGATTAATATCAGATATCAATTAAAAAGAAGATATAAAGATTACGAAATATAAATGTAACAAAAAAACTACCCTGAAAAGAGTAGTTTTGTTCATTATATAAAGAATGTTTTTTAAGAAACTCTTTCAATTAAAGCCATATAGAATCCGTCATAGCCTTCACTTGGCATTACTTTTTCGTCTTTAATCATTCTAAAGTTCGGATTGTTTCTGATGAATTCATCAACCTGCAAATTATTTTCAGAAGGTAGAATAGAACACGTTGCGTACACCATTTTCCCCCCTTTTTTAAGCATTTTAGAATAATCCTGAAGAATCTGCTGCTGTTCAACTTTAATTCTGTCGATAAAAGCCTGATCGATTTTCCATTTGCTGTCCGGATTTCTTTTTAAAACCCCCAAACCTGAACACGGAGCATCGATCAATAATCGGTCTGCTTTTTCATGAAGCCTTTTAATTACTTTATTATCAGAAATCATACGGGTTTCAATGTTGTGCGCTCCGGCTCTTTTTGCACGTCTTTTCAGTTCGGCAAGTTTCCATTCGAAAATATCCAGTGCGATGATCTGTCCTTTATTCTGCATTAAAGCGGCTAAGTGAAGCGTTTTTCCTCCTGCACCTGCACAAGCATCAACAACTCTCTGTCCTTCCTTTACATCAAGGAAATACCCGATTTTTTGGGAAGAAGCATCCTGAACTTCAAACAATCCTTCTTTAAAAGCAGTCGTCAGGAAAACATTCTTTTTTTCCTCCAATTGTACTGCATCCGGATAATTTTTAATAGGGTAAGAAACGATGTTTTCATCGGAAAGATCAGAGATAAGCTCTTTCGTTGTTGTTCTCAGAGAATTTGCTCTTAAAACCGTCGGAGCCTGCTCGTTTAAAGCATACATTTCTTTTTCCCACTTTTCACCCAGTTCTTTTTCTAAAGTTTCGGCAAGCCATTCCGGAATAGAATGCTCGATCGCTTTCGTAGGAACGGTTCCTTTTTTAAGCTTGGTAAGAATGTCGGCGATTTTTATTCCGTCAAATTCTTCAAATTTTTTATAGTTGGTTTTGCTCCAAAGAAGATAAGCAATGATTAATTTATAAATATTGTTGGGCTTTACACCTTCCCCCATGTAATATTCAAGGCGTTTTTTCCAACGGATGATGTTATAGAAAATCTCAGAAACCACTGCTCTGTCCTGGCTTCCCCATTTTTTATTCGCTTTCAAAAGTCTTTCGATTACTTTATCGGCGTATTTATTTTTTTCGAAAAATGTTTCCTGCAAAGCATCGTGAATTCCGATTGCCAGGTTTCTGTGTATCAATTCCATAAAATTGGGTTCTGCTATTTTGAATCTGCAAAAGTACGAATTTCTGCTGAGAATTTCTGTTTCAAAATTTTAGTCTGTGAATTCAAAATTTTGCTTTGGGCTTTCTCTGTGGTTAGAAAAATAGAAAAACAACTGAATAATAACCAATACAACGATCATTATAAGCTGCGAATTGGCTTTATCTGATCTTTCTTTGTTGATTTTCTGATATTTGTAAATCTGGGATTTTGAATATTCTTTAGATTCATTTAAGTTTTGAAAACTGTCGACTTGGGAAATTTCTTCATCAACAAATGTCATTGTGTAATTAGGAATTAAGTCAACCTCATTAAATATTTGAACAAATAACCTGAAAAACAGGACTAAAGAAATAAAAATGAAAAATCTACGTGTATATCTCATGTTATTAAATTTTAATTGAAGATATTAAAAATTTAACTTTGCAAAAAATTAAAAATATGAGTGATACTGTACTTTGTCCGAAATGCAGCTCCGAGTTTACTTATCCGAGCGATAATATGATGGTTTGTTCCCAGTGTTTCTACGAGTGGAATCCCGAAGAAGAAAGCGCAGATGCATCAAATTCAGGGAAAATCTTAGATTCTAACGGTAACGAACTTCAGGATGGAGATTCTGTGGTGGTTATTAAAGATCTTCCCGTAAAAGGTGCTCCAAAACCTGTAAAAGCAGGAACAAAAGTTAAAAATATCCGTCTGAGACCGGACAGCGATCATAATATCGACTGTAAAATCGATGGCTTCGGTTCTATGGCACTGAAATCTGAATTTGTGAAAAAGGCTTAATTTTCAGGATTTTACTATCAGAAGAAGAAAATAAAGCAATAAAAAAAGGAAAGAATTGGACAGGGTAATCTTTCAAGAGACGGCATTGTTTGTCTAGAATAAACGGATTTCGTCTCAGGAGGCAGAAAGAGTATTAACCAAAAATTTCCTTATGCTGTTGATATACAAATGTAAGAAAAAGTTTTAAACCCAATTCTTACATTTGTATTTTTTTTATCCACAAATCCACAATAAGTTGTAGAGAATGCGATCGTTATGGGATTTTTTCAGGAGCTTTTTCCAGCTTTCGCTACTCGCTTTTTCGTTAGTTTCGGTGGGTGGGGGGCAGCCCCCCGAACCTACCAAAAGAGCTCAGACATGCCGCTTAATCTGGGCTATGATATTCAGCTTCGTTAGAAATATTCGTCAGAATTTAACCAAATGAAACAGCGATAGTTCCGTTCAGTTTTTCATCAGAATACAGAATAATTTCTTTATCTTTTGCCCTTACTTTATTCCAGTAATGGTTTCCTGCGAAACGGCTCTCCAGAACTTCGGCTTCAAAACCGCTTTCAGAGATTTTTATTTCTTTCGGATAATAAGAAAATTTTGAAATCTGAAAATCCTGCATCTCACTTTCACTGAAAATATTCACTTCCCCGAAAAGTTTGGCAACGTAAGAATTATAAGGATTTTTAAAAGCTTCTTCGGGATTTCCTTTCTGTACTATTTTTCCGTTTTGCAATACAATAATTTCATCCAGCCACGGAATAATATCCTGAAGTTCGTGCGTGGAAATTACCAGAGAAATATTATTCTGCTTTACATATCGGAAAAGCTTTTCCCTCAGTTCAATCTTTCTCGGAAAATCCAGATTGCTGAAAGGTTCATCAAGGATCAGAAGTTTCGGAAGTACAGAAAGTGCTCTTGCGATGGCAACTCTTTGTTGTTGTCCGCCACTCAGATATTTAGGTAAAATAGAAGCGAATTCTTCTAAACCGACAACTTCCAGAAGTTCAGAAACGGTTTCTTTCTTTTTTGCCAGATTAATATTTGAGATAAATTTTCCTACATTTTCCGCAACCGTTGCATAAGGCATCAGATCGAAATTCTGGGCAACGAATTTCATCTCGGCTTCTCCCGGAACCAGATTTCCTTTCGGTCCCTGTAATTTTTTACCGTCAAAAATAATATCACCGCTTTCCCAGTCCAGCAATCCGTAGATCAGGCTCAGTAAAGTAGATTTTCCGCATCCGCTTTCTCCGGCAAGCGCAATAATTTTACTTTCCTCAAAGCCCAGATTAAGGTTCTGAAACAAAGGTTTTTCTTTAGAATAGGAAAAGTTTAAATGATTTATTTCTAATAGCATACTACAAAAGTAATGAATTGAAATGTTTTTAGGAAAGAACAATATTTTTTATTATTTTAGCAGGAGTAATAAAAAATTATAAATCATGAAGAAAAAGCTGTTTTCGTTGGTTATTCCTGCATTTTTCGCTTTAGCGGCAGTAGTTTCCTGTAAAAAGGAAAAGCCTCTTACCAGCGATAGCAATGAAGTGGCAACTACAAAAGATGGGACACAATATGTTGTGGATACTCTTAACAGCAGAGTGGAGTGGAAGGGATATAAAATTTTTAAATCTGAAAATACAAGCCATTTCGGTACTATTAAATTCGAAAGTGGCGATGTTACTGTAAAAGAAGGAAAACTGGAGAGCGGAAAATTTGTTGCCGATATGGCTTCCCTTACTTCTGAAGATCTGAAAAACGATACTGAAAATCTCAACAAACTTAACGGACATCTGAAAAGCGGGGATTTCTTCGAGGTAGAAAAATTTCCCACGGCTTCATATGAAATTACCAAAGTAACCCCTTTATCCGAAGGAGATTATAATACTTTACTGGATGGGAATTTAACCATTAAAGGCATTACAAAACCGGTTCAGTTTAAAGCCAATGTTTCCGTGAAGGAAGGTCTGGTAAATATTGCTACCGAGCCGAAAGACATTATGAGAGAAGAGTTTGGGGTGAAATTTCAGGCTCCCGCCGAAAATGGCGTGATAAAAGATGAGGTAACTCTTCAGATCAACGTGAAAGCTTTAGAAAAAAAATAATTTTTTTATTTAAGTGAAATAAGTGATTGAAGTCTGCCTCCCCAAAAGAGGCAGATTTTTTTTAACATTTTTAAGAAAATTATTCAACTGAAAAACCGTATTTTTGCAAAACATTTTGAAAGGGTAAAACAATGATAGAAAAGATAGAAGAATTACTCGTTGAGGTAAACGGCTTTAATGCTACATCTAAGGAGGAGATCGAAAACTTCCGAATCAAGTACAATGGTAAAAAAGGAATTCTGAATGATTTTTTTGAAAAATTCAAAGAAGTTCCCAACGACCAGAAGAAAGATTTCGGGCAGAAGATCAATACCCTGAAGCAGGCTGTTAACGTGAAACTGGAGGATTTGAAAAATGCTTCTGCATCTTCTATTATCGTAGAAAAAGAAGATCTTACAAGACCGGCGTTTCCTTTGGATCTGGGATCAAGACACCCGATCAATTTAGTGAAAAACAGGATCATCGAAATTTTTAAATCTATCGGTTTTGCTGTGGCAGACGGTCCTGAAATCGAGGACGACTGGCATAACTTCACGGCACTGAATCTTCCGGAATACCATCCGGCGAGAGATATGCAGGATACTTTCTTCATCGAGCAGAATCCGGATATTTTATTAAGAACACATACTTCTTCCGTACAGATCCGTTATATGGAAGAAAATCAGCCGCCGATCAGGATTTTATCGCCGGGAAGAGTGTTCAGAAACGAAGCGGTTTCTTCACGTTCCCACTGTATCTTCCACCAGATTGAAGGTTTATATATTGATGAAAATGTAAGCTTTGCAGATTTAAAGCAGACCATTCAGTTCTTTACAACAGAGCTTTTCGGAAAATCAAAAATCAGACTGAGACCTTCTTATTTCCCTTTTACGGAACCAAGTGCAGAAATTGATGTGTATTGGGGATTAAACTCAGAAACAGATTACAGGATCACGAAAGGAACAGGATGGCTGGAAATTATGGGATGCGGAATGGTAGATCCTGCCGTTTTAAAGAATGTAAACATCGATCCGGAAAAATATTCAGGTTATGCTTTCGGGATGGGAATTGAAAGAATTGTAATGCTTCTTTATCAGATGAGCGACATCAGAATGTTCTTTGAAAATGATATCAGAACATTAGAGCAATTCAAAACTTTATAATTCGTAAAGTCTAAATAAATTTAAATCCTGTAAAAATTCAATTTACAGGATTTTTTACTATTTTTATGGTAACCTTGTTTAAAATTTTCAATTTTTACAGAAAGTTTTAACAAATGGATCTATTTCTTTACTGTTAAAAAATAAACAAAAACACACTTACTAATAACTTACACAAAATGTCCAAAAAATTATTGAATTTTAAAGCGAGAAAAATTATCCATTACTCATTGCTCGTTTGTATTCTGTTCATTCAGCTTCTTATTGCCGGTTTTTTCTATAATGAATTTATTTCGAGGAAAAATTTAACCTTTTTTGAAAATCAGCTTAAAGAAGTTCATACGCTGGAAAATCTTACGGACAATTCCCGCGGAGAACTCCTGAATGCACAGAGTTTTCTTCAGAAATATATGGTGAGTAATGATAATACCTATCTCGATTCTTACTTTACTTCTCTTAATAAACTGGGTAAAAATCTCGACAGTATCGGACATTACGAAAACAAATATCCGAAGCTTAAAAACGTTTTAACCTCCAAGAAGAAAGATTCTATGGAGATTAAAAAGCTGAAATCTCTGATAGATTCCACCTACGAATATTCTACGAAATCTAACTTTAAGGTAGAGAACAGCCTTCCGAAACTGGAAAAATACAGCATCAACTACGATTTTGATAAATTTAAAGTAGAAACAAAAACAATTTCCGATACGGTAAAGAAAAAAGGGCTTTTTGGACGTTTGGGAGATGCTATTTCCGGAAAGGAAAATGTACGGAAAGAAAGTACGATTATTACAGTAAAACAGGGAAAAGAAGCCAGCCCTGCCAATATTAAGGCTGAATTCGACAGTATTTTTAATGAAGTGAACAATCATTATAAGGGAGAAATTAAGAAAATTCAGGTAAATGTGGTGAGAAACCAGAACAACAGCGGTAATTTCTATAAAATTTTTAATAATCTTCTCGTTTACAGCAATGGTTTAATGAATATCTACGAAGTTGCCATTAAGGATTCAAAAGCTGAACTGGAAAAAGAATATCAGAAGCAGAATTCAGAAAGCAACAGAATTAGAAAAAATCTGGTATTCGGTGCGATGATCCTGATGTTCATTGTTTCCGTTTTGATTATGTTCCTGACCAGAATTGCATTTATTTATGAGAAAAAACTGAATGCTGCCAATAAGCAGATTAGTGAAAACCTGAATTTCAAAAATAGAATTTTGGGAATGCTGAGTCACGAACTGAGATCGCCTCTGAAAATTATAGGGTTATTCATCAACAGAATCAATAAAAGAACAGAAGACGAAAAGGTGAAAGAGTATCTGAAATCCATCAGTTTTACCAATGATTCTCTGCTGATGCAGGCGAACCAGATTTTGGAATACACGAAAAATCAGGCGGTTGAAAATAAACTTATTCCGGTGAAGTTCAATCTTAAAAACGAGATCACTTCAATTCTTACTTCTATTGAACCGTACATTGAAACCAGAAACAACAGATTCATTATTGATGAAAATATTAACCAGAACATCAACGTTTATTCAGATAATAAAAAAATCAACCAGATTTTCATGAATATTCTGGGAAATGCCAATAAATTTACTGAAAACGGACAGATAAAAGTCATCACAAAAACGCAGCCTGTTGACGAAAATACAATATCTTTGATTACAGAAATCAGCGATACCGGTGTCGGAATTTCCAAATCTGATCTTGAAAAGATATTCGAACCTTATTATCAGGGAGTTTTATCGGAAGATGTGGAAAATCTCGGAGCAGGATTGGGATTGAGTTTATGTAAAGAAATCATTGGTTTGTATGATGGCGATATTTCGGTTTCCAGCGAGGAAGGAAAAGGGACTACCGTACATTTTTCTGTTAATTTAAACATCAGTAAATGAGTGAAATAAAATCGGGAGCTGTGAGGTTTTTGCTTGCAGATGATCATAGTCTGATAAGGCAGGGAGTTGTTTTTCTTCTGGAAGATATGGATTGGGAGAGTGAGATTTTTCACGCTTCCAATTTGCAGCAGCTTATGAATTCTATACAGGAACAACCGGTGGATATTGCAATTATAGACGCTCATTTTCCCGATGGAAACAGCATTACTGTTGTTCCGGAGATTAAAAAAATAAGTCCGGAAACCAAGATTCTTATTTTTACAGGAATTGAAGAAAGCGCCCATTCTTTAAAATTCTTAAATGCGGGAGCAGACGGATTTCTAAGCAAACTGAGCGAAGAAGAGGAAATTGCAGAAGCAATAAAGAGAATGTACAGCCATGGAAGTTATATTTCTGAGGTTACACAGGCTTTGTTGAGAAATTCCATAAGCAACCCGACACTCATTAATCCTTTGTTGTCTTTAACGGAAAGGGAACTCCAGATCGCGGAAATGTACGCGGAAGGTCTTGGAAATCTTGAAATTGCCAACCGGCTTGATATTAAACAGAATACGGTAAGTACACTTAAGAAAAGAATTTTCGATAAACTTAACATCGAAAATATTGTAGAACTTATTGAAGTGATGAAAAATCATTACTAAACTTTAAAATACATTTTGAAATTGAGATCATGAAATAATAATATTTCGTGATTTTTTTTATTAAAATGATTGCTTTTTCGCTAAAGTATTGAATTATTTATCGTTGTAGATAAATATCTACAAGCTTAGCGATATATATCTAAAGGATTTATTAGAATTATATACCACAATGTGCCTACATTTGTATCAACAAAAGCAAACAATTATTAACCGATAATTAAAAGTGATTTTTGATTCTGAAAACACAAATGATGAAAAAAAATTATTTCAGAATCAGAGATACTAAGACACAAATGATATTTGTATCGTGATTGCAGAGCAGCAATGCTCTGTAACAGATACTAAAAAAAGGGTAGCAAAGGTTAGAAAGCAGCCTAAAAAAACACACACAATGAAAATCAAGCCTCCGAAATTTCGGAGGCTTGACGTTTTTAATTACTGACCTAAGAAACAAAACGTAATTAAAAACAAGATTCTATTGAAAATATACAACGGTTCTGTTAAATCAACGATTAACCTTTCTTCTTCGTCCAGTTTTTTATCCTGTTATAATCCAGAAAGTACGTTAACTTTAGAGAAATATTATTCACAGTAGGTTCGCTGAAAAGCATATCATAGTTTCTCTTCACATTCAGCCTTGAAAATTCAAGATAATTGGAAGTGGCATTCCTGTATAATAATGTCAACTGACTTCCCGGAGCAAACCACCACGAAAATCTTAAATCGACATTCCATGCATTGTAGGTTCCGTTTAAATTTTTATCAAAAGCATTGGTTTCTGCAATACTTCCGTCCTGATTCAGCGTGTAAAACTGTTTGTAGGTAACATCCGAAAAATAATGTCTGAAAGTTAATGTAAGAGCCATTTTTTCATTAAAAGTATACTTTGAAGTCAGTGCATTTTCGTAGGTATTTCGCTGTCTTCTTCCGATGAAAATATCAGAGCTGTTTTTCCCTGCAAAACCTGTTTCATTATTGCTGAAGCTCGGATTAAAGCTCCAGTTTACATTAAATTTGTCTGAAAAACGGTAACGAAGTCCGAAATTGGTAAGAACCTGATTTCTTCCTTTTTCATCGTACGCATAATAATCGAAACTGAAATTAAGCTGTAACTTTTTTCTGCTGTCGCTTTCAAACCATATCCATGAATCGAAGTATTTGGGAACTTTCAGATGTCTCCCAAAAGTTCTGGGTTCGTAAATATCATTCTGGGTAAAAGGGGTAAATTCTATTCCTCCTCCGAAAACCCTGAAATTTTTATCGGTAAAACTGTTATTGTTATTAAAAATCAGATTCTGAAAAATAAACGGTTCCAGTCTGTGAAAATAATTCAGATTAAAATTCAGATACATATTGTTGAACGTTTTCGTAGGCTGCAAAATTCTGTAACCGTACCACGCGTTGTAATTTCCGAAATTGGTTCTTGTAGAAAATCCTACATCGTTGATGTCCCAGTCTTTTGTAGTGACATTTCCGTTGATATTAAAACGGTTTTTCCCTGAAATTTTTGCAAAGCCAAGCTCACCTCTAGTCCCGAATTTCGTTTCACCATCCATCACCCAGCTTCCTTTTAAACTTCCGAAAGTATTGTAAGTATTTTTTTTGTTGTTGATATCCCAGAGAATTCCCGTTGCATTGGCATCGCGGAAATCTCCGTTTCGGGTAACGTTGGTATTCACCAAAGAGACAGAAGAATTTCCGTTAAATCGCTGATCAAAAACCAGAACATTGTAATTCGTCCACGGTTCTACGACCTCTCTTCTCACTTCCCCGGTTTCATGGTTTAATATCGTAGCTTCCATTTTTTGCGTTATTCCGTTAAAAAAACCGATTCCCAATCCTTTTTTTGTTCTTCCCGAAATTTTAAAAGCATTGAATAATTTTACCTTTGAAGGATATTCTGTTACCTCTTCATTGTCATTGGTTGCAGGATATCTCGAAGGTTCTCCGCCGACTCTTCTTGAATAAAACATTCCACCTTTACTGAATAATTCGGTTCCTTCGGTGAAGAATGTTCTCTGCTCGGAAAACTGCTGTTCAAACGGGGTTAAATTTAAAATCGAATTATCAAAATTTGCCTGTCCGAAATCCGGAATCAGAGTCATATCGAAGGTAAAAGCATCATTAATACCGTATTTTACGTCCATTCCACCATTCACATTGGCAGTATTTTTTCCGTCGAAACTGTTGACGTACGTGGAAAAATAAGGTGTGAAAGACAATCGGGTAGGAGGATTGATATTTTCAATTCCGTTTAAAACACCATCAAATAATGTATAAGAGTTTTTTGCATTATCCACAAAATTCCAGTCATAAGTAGTTTTTGTACGCTGAATCCTGCGGAACATATTCATTCCCCATTCCTGGACGTTACTTTTTGGAAATCTAAGTTCGGAATAAGGGATTTTCATTTCTACCGCCCATCCTTTTTCGTTGATTTTTGCGCCGCTGTACCAGATGGAATTCCATGTGTCATCTTCTCCGTCCGTCGTGATTTTTGCATCAAACTGAACGCCGGCTGCGGTTACCATAAATTCCAGACTCTGCTGTTTGTCGTTGTATCCGTTTAAAGTAATTCCAAAAAAATCATCATTTCCTACGCCGTCTCTTTCTGTGAGTTCTTTGGCAATTTTATGGGGAGTAGGATCGTACATCTGGGCTCCGAAGTAAATTCCTGTATCATCATATAAAATTCTGACTTCCGTTCTGATAGAATCTGCCTGAAGTTTTCCGTTGTTGGGCTGTCTTTCTATAAAACTGGTAGCAACAGGAGCATTCCGCCATTCTGCATCATCCAGAATTCCGTCTATTTTGGGAGAAGATGAGGTTTTTGTGATGACGATGTTTTTTCTGACAATCTGCGCATCTTCCTTTTTCTGAGAATAGGTGAGTAGGGAAGATAAAGTAAGGCAAATTGCCAGGATCTGAGTTTTCATAGTTCAGTTCTTAATGTTTTAAACAAGACAACCGAAATCTGAAATCTATTACATAAGAAACAAAAAAATGTCTGCAAAATTTGCAGACATCTTATTTCTAATGATTTACAATGAATTTATTTTGTAAACTTTAAAGGATATTTTACATTTTTATATCCGTCGATACTCGCTTTTAATGATCCGACTGCCAATTCAGCTTTCAATAAAATAGGAATATGATTGGCGTCGTTGGAAACCCACATCGTTACTCCTTCTTTTTCTTTAAAAACCCTTCCGCTTTTCACAGACGGAATAATTTTTAAACAATTAATTGTCCCGAATTTGGTATCCAGATTTTCAGTTCCCACTACTTTTAGCTGAAAAGGAAACATTTCATCATCAATCCATACATTCATGTTGATTACTGTTCCGGTTCTCAGTTCCGCGGCAGTTTTACTTCTTAAATAGTAGAAGCACGAAAGCATATCCTGAACTCCTTTTACAGATTTTATTACTTTCGATCCGTTTGCCGGCGTTTTCTTGTCCGTTAAAACCAATGTGTTATTGTCATGATTGAAGGTTGTTTCCAGATGCTGTCTGTAGCTTCCTTCCCGCACGTTTCTTACATAAAAGCTCGGAAGTTCAGTCTGCATATTGATGTAGCTTTCATAAAAATCTTCTACCTTAAAAAACGCTCTTACTGCTCCGGTTGTCTGTCCCGTTCCTCTTACATGGAGATGCGGAGCTCCTTTGAAGGTGGTTTTCTGTGCCGTAAGATTAGCGGTACCCGCATTCAGAAATCCGTAATGGATTCTCAGCGTAATAGACTCTCCGTCTGCAATATTATCAATCTGTCCAAATCCCAGAATGAATACAAATATCGAAATAATACTTAAAAATTTCTTCATAATTAAAATTTTACAAAAACATTGCCAAATTCAATAACTTTAAAATATGAAATATATTTGACAAATCTCAGTTTTTTATTTAGACTGAATTAAATATGCTTCGCATTAAAATTAGTAAATTTGCGATCACAAGTATAATTAAATTATCTTATAATTATGATAACGACGGATATATTGATCATAGGAGCCGGTCCTACAGGACTTTTTGCTGTATTTGAAGCAGGTTTATTAAAAATGAAGTGCCATATTATTGATGCACTTCCTCAACCGGGAGGACAGTTGGCTGAGCTTTATCCTAAAAAGCCTATTTTCGATATTCCGGGATATCCTTCTGTAAATGCGGGGGAGCTTGTGGATAATTTAATGGAGCAGATCAAGCAGTTTCAGCCGGGATTCACTTTGGGAGAGACCGCAGTTTCTTACACAAAAGTGGATGACGAATGGTTTGAGGTAGTTACGAACAAAGGAACTGTTCACAGAGCGAAAGCTATTGCTATCGCAGGAGGTTTGGGAACTTTCGAGCCGAGAAAACCTACGATTGAAAATGTAGCCGATTACGAAGAAAAAGGTCTTGAATATTTTGTAAAGGAGCCTGAACATTTCAGAAATAAAAAAGTAGTGATTGCCGGAGGAGGAGATTCTGCACTGGACTGGAGTATTTTCTTATCAAATGTGGCAAGTGAAGTTACTCTGATCCACAGAAGAAACGAATTCCGTGGCGCTCTGGATTCTGTAGAAAAAGTTCAGGATCTTAAAAATCAGGGTAAAATTAAATTAATAACTCCTGCGGAAGTTACTGCCATTAAAGGTGACGGAAAGGTAGAAGCGATTACGGTTGCTATTGACGGACAGGATCCTTACGATATTGAGACAGATTATTTTATTCCGTTATTCGGTTTAACACCAAAATTGGGAGAAATCGGAAACTGGGGACTGAATATCGAGAAAAATGCAATCGTTGTAAACAATGCTTTGGATTATCAAACGAACATCGACGGAATTTACGCGATCGGGGATATCAATACTTATCCGGGGAAATTAAAGCTGATTCTTTGCGGGTTCCATGAAGCTACTTTAATGTGTCAGAGTGTTTACAACAGACTGAATCCGGGTAAAAAATTCGTTCTGAAATATACAACGGTAAGCGGCGTAGACGGATTCGACGGAAGCAGAAAAGAGGCTGAAAAGGCAGTTGTGAAAAAAATTGACTAATTTTGTTGTCTGTTGTTGAATATCAATTACCATAACAATCAACTATTAACGATCAACAAAAGATGAGCGATATTAATATAAAAATTACCGATAGGGAAGGAGTTACGCACGATGTTGTTGCGCCAACGGATATGTCCATGAATCTGATGGAAATCATCCGTTCTTATGAACTGGCGGAAGAAGGAACCATCGGAGTTTGCGGAGGAATGGCTATGTGTGCTTCATGTCAGGTTTATGTAACCAACGATCCGGGATTGGACGAAATGGGCGCAGAAGAAGATGCCATGTTGGGTGAAGCATTCCATGTACAGGAAAACAGCAGACTGGGCTGCCAACTGCATATCGTTCCAGAAATGGAAGGTCTGGAAGTGGAAATCGCTCCTTATCCTTAGAAAGATTTTAACTTACCATAAAATAAAAGCCTCCCGAAGATTTTCTTCGGGAGGTTTTTTAATAAGTTTTGATATTAGAAATAAAGAGATTTATTTTTTCATATAAATCTCGAAAAAATTATAATCAACTTCATAAATTACTTTAGGTTTTAACCCTAGTTCAACTTTCTCGAATAATTCAACTAATTTTTTTCCATCAATTAATTCTATCGGAGGCGCGCCATCTCGTGATGCTTCTCTTTTCGCATCTTCAGAAAATGTTCCAGTTGTAAGAATTATACCTTTATCAGCTCTTCCAATCATGGCATTTCTAAAATCTCCGATTTGGGATCTTGAGACTGTCCCTTTGTATCTTTTGCATTGAAATAAAACTTTCATACTTACAAATGGATTAAGTTCTAACGTTCCATAGCCATCGATTCCACCATCATGAGAGGCTTGCGTCACATTTACATTTTCAAAGCCATGCTCACGAAGCAATCTTTTACAAATATGTTCAAATCCATTTGGGGTGACAGACTGTAATACTTCCAATAATGTAGGAGTAATTTCATGTTCTAATTCTTCAGGTTCTTCCTCTTCTTGGAATTCAACAATTTTGGCTTTCGGTGTTTTTTCTTTTTTAGCTTTCTGATGAATTTCAACCCATTTTAAGAATATTTTTCTTGAATCGTCTAATGTTAAAAAAGTATTTTGACCTTTAGATGATAAAGTCCAAACACCTTTTTTAGAGTTGTCTAATAAACCTTCCCATACAAGATATTGTCTTGCCCATGCTACTTGATTATCAAATCTTAGAATCCCAGATTTCATGACTTCTTCACGTTGAGAATCCGGAACTTTTTCTTTTTTAGCAATTTCTTCCACAACTTCTTTAGGTCGTCCAGAACCACCTAATTCTCTTAAAGCATTTAAAAGTGGACCAAACCAATTTGTAAATGCAGCCTGCTTAGTTTTCTTTTTTGCTTCACTCATGTTACATAGCTTCTTACAATTGAATATCCAAAATCAAAACGACTTTGGATATTCAATATAGCAATTTTACAATTTTATTTCTGAGGAATGTTGGCTAAAATATCTTTCAGGAAACTCCAGAATTTCTGTGCCGAAGGAATATTTGCCTTTTCATCTGGAGAGTGTGCCCCACGAATGGTCGGTCCGAAACTTACCATTTCCATCTCAGGATAATTGGCTCCAATGATTCCGCATTCCAGACCTGCGTGACAGGCTACAACGTGAGGTTTTTCAGTGAATTTCTCCACGTAAATTTTTTCCATCAATTGAACGATTTCAGAACCCGGTTTTGGTTTCCATCCCGGATAAGAACCGCTGAAAACTGTATTCATTCCGGCAAGTTCAGCAACCGATTTTAACTGTTCAGCCACCGAATCTTTAGATGATTCTACAGATGATCTGGAAAGGTTTAAAATTTTTAATACACCGTGTTTTAATTCAACTCTTGCGACGTTGTTGGAAGATTCTACCAGATCTTTTACATCCGGACTCATTCTATACACTCC
The DNA here is from genome assembly GCF_014218915.1 of Chryseobacterium sp. C2(2020). Classification (NCBI taxonomy): domain Bacteria; kingdom Pseudomonadati; phylum Bacteroidota; class Flavobacteriia; order Flavobacteriales; family Weeksellaceae; genus Chryseobacterium; species Chryseobacterium sp. C2(2020). The sequence continues at coordinate 25,718 of NZ_JACLCT010000026.1, read as the reverse complement.
GTTATGAAGAGATTTCAATGTTAAAATAATCTTTCTGGAATCTGCTTCTGAAATCGCTTTCTCTGAAGTTGTCGTGTTTTCGATATTGATCTGAAGACCGGCTTCAATGCTTGCAAACTCGTCTAAAATTTCTTTTTTAAGTCCGTTCGTCACTTCTTCGATAAATTCCTGAGCATTTCTTACGGAAGCAACAGCAACGGCTTCTCTCGGGATGGCATTTCTCAATCCGCCTCCGTCAATAGAAATCAGCTGAATGTTTTCTTTTTCCAAAGCCTTATAAAGAAGTCTTCCCAAAATAACATTTGCATTTCCGAAGCCTTTGTGAATATCCATTCCGGAATGCCCTCCTTGTAAACCTTTTACTTCAAATCTCACGATTTGTCCGTTTGCCGCTTCAGTTTCGTAGTTTTGGGAGATCGTTACATCAATTCCTCCGGCGCAGCCGATATCAATTTCATCGTCTTCTTCGGTATCAAGATTCAGAAGGATATCTCCGGTTAACTGTCCCGGTTTCAGACCTAAAGCTCCTGTCATTCCTGTTTCTTCATCAATGGTGAAAAGTGCCTCCAAAGAAGGGTGTGGAATATCTGAACTTTCCAGAATAGACATGATCGTTGCTACTCCTAAACCATTGTCGGCTCCCAGAGTGGTTCCTTTTGCTTTTACCCAGTCTCCATCGATTTCCATTTTGATTCCTTCTGTTTCAAAATCAAAATTTACATCATTATTTTTTTGGCAAACCATATCCAGATGCGATTGCAGAACCACAGATTTGTGGTTTTCCATTCCCGCTGTTGCCGGTTTTTTAATGATTACATTTCCTACTTCATCAACGGTGGTTTCCAATCCTAAGTTTTCACCAAATTCTCTGATGAACGCAATTACTTTTTCTTCTTTTTTTGAGGGTCTCGGAACCGCATTTAATTTGGAGAAATTTTTCCAGATAATCTGCGGTTCTATATTAGATAGCTCCATGAAATTTATTTTTATCAAAATTACGAAATAAAAAATGCTCCCGATCATTCAGAAGCATTCTTTTTTATTGTTTCAGGCAGATTTTAGCATCCGCATTCTCCGTAAATAGGCATAGTGACAACCGTTCCGTCCGGTTTTTCAATAGTAAGCGTGCCTTCAAAAAGTAAAGCTTCTTCTCCTTTTATTTTTTTACCTTTTACCGAGATTTTATAATCGTCGCTTTCAATTTCTTTGCTCAGTTCTTCGTCTACTTCCATATCGCTTGAAGAGATCAGATTCATGGCGAGTCTTTTTCCGTCCAGCTTCATGTAGGCTGTTTTTCCGGCATCATCTGCATAAATGTATTTTTCGTTTTCAAAATCCGACTTGCTTTTTGCAAAATAGCATGAACATTCCTTAATTTCTTTCGGAAAAGGAAATGGATCAACGGCAATACCTGTTTTCTGGGCATCTGTTTTTACAGAATCCTGAACGACCGTTACAGAATCTTTTTTTGCCGGATCGGAAACTGTTTCTTTATCTTTTTTACAGGCAACCATAAGGAAAGCCGAAAAGAAAATGATTACATATTTCATCGTGTATTATTTAATTTAACCTAAAAATTTTCGAAACTTAAAGGTAAGGAAAATTTAATGTATAGATTTTTCTGATAAAGTTTAACCGTTTGAAATCATTCATATATCATTCCAAATTAAATTCATCAATTTTTTTCAGAATGATATTGCTCCAGTCTCTTTCATCCGGTGAAATGATGATGGTTTTAAATCCGAATTTTTTTCCTTCCATTTCAATTCCGGCAGAATCATCAATATGAATATCTATGCCGAATTCCGGAGGAAATTTAGAAATATTTTTACCTTTTCTTATCACTCTTCTGTCATGCAATTGCTGATTGATGATAAAATCAACCGGAATACTGTAAGATAGAAACATCAGCTTAATTTTTAAGGTACTCCTGTAAGAAGTTGTATAAATATAAATTGTATGTTTTCTGTCTCTTAGTGCTTTAAACAAGGCAACTGTTCCGGATCGAATCCTTTCGCAACCGATAATTTTAGCCCAAAAAGTCTCTTTTTCCAAAGGAAATCTTTGAAGGGAAATAATAGTATCGTCCAGATCAAAAGAAATTGTCAAGGATAAAAATCGAATAAATTCTAATGCTATCCTCTCGCTCTTTCAAGCAGCGTCATCATAAGCAATGAAAGAATGACCAGGCTTTCTTCTTCGTCATCAATGTCAACCAGTCTGTCCAGTTGAAATCTTCTTCCGAAGAAAGACGGCATTTTTTTCAGTTTAAAATAAGCTTTTCCATCTATTCCGGCTACGGTGTAGGAAGGATTTAAGAAATATCCGGTAAACATTCCGATCACAGGAATTTCGCTCACCATTCCGTCCAGAAACTTTGTCCATGCGTTGTCTTCTGTGATGGTAAATTTCTCTTTATCGTTACTGTCCAGAACGTTGTAAGTCGATTTCCAGAAAGAACGCATCCCTTTTCTCGCCAGTCTTCCAAAGCTTCTTCCTGTCGCTATTTCAGTTAAAGAATAAGAGGCGTTAAAATCAAGCCATCGATCGGCTTTGATTCTGAAGAGTTCTTTAGACTTGCTTTCATCATTAAAAATGATAACGTCTTCTTTCAGTTTGAACATTTTCTGACGCACATAAGCGACGTAATTTCCGTTTTTGTCTGTAATATTGAAATCACTTGCCAGTGTTGAAATTTTAAATTTAAAATCCAGTGGATAGTTTAAATTGTTAAGAACCATTGAGTTTTATTTTTTTAAGTTAATATTTGGATGATCAAATATAAGGTTTTTAATCTGAGCTTAGAAAACGGAACTGTGGAAATGGATGATTATTAAAAAGATTTAAAATTTATTTTTAGGCTCTTAACATAAAAACAACAGGTAGTAAACTGTCAACAATTATCATTATTTTTGTTCTATGGATTACCCGAGTAAAGTTTTAGCGAAAGCAGTGGATGAAATTGGCGGATTGCCCGGTATCGGAAGAAAAACGGCTTTGCGTTTGGCATTACATTTATTGAAACAGCCCAATTCCAGAGCAACAAGTCTTGGAAATTCCCTCATTAATCTCGTGAACGAAATAAAATACTGCAAAGAATGTCACAATTTTTCAGATTTTGAGATTTGTGAGATTTGCAGCAACGAGAAGCGAAATGATGAGGTGATCTGTATTGTGGAAGATGTACGCGATGTAATTGCTATTGAGAATACGGGAAAATACACAGGGAAATATTTAATTCTGGGGGGTAAAATCTCGCCGATGGAAGGAGTAGGACCCAATCAGCTAAACATTCCGAGCATCGAAAAAAAACTGAATGACGGAAAGGTGAAGGAGTTTATTTTTGCTTTGAGCGCAACGATGGAAGGCGATACCACGGCATATTACATTTACAAAAAGTTTAAAAATTTTAATGTGAATTTTTCCAGCATTGCAAGAGGAATTTCTGTAGGAGATGAACTGGAATACGCAGATGAAATTTCTCTGGGAAGATCGATTATGAACAGATTGCCTTATAACGAAGGAAATTCTTAAAAATTAAAAGAAAAATACTTCATGGAAGCTGCATTTTCAAATATCCCAATATCAGAAAAACTGAAAACCTACAGTTTGGTCTGTATTTATCTTGCTGTAAATTCTCTTTTTATCATTAAATACGGAGAACAGTATAACATCCCGCTTTTGGCAGGATATCTTATTATATTTTTCGGATTGGGTTTCTTTTATCTAAAATTTCATTTCAAAGAATTTTTTTATAAAACGGCTTTTTTCCTGGGAATATTTTTCTTCTTTCTCATTAGTATTTATCTGAATTACAAAGTGGATGGAAATACGCTGAATGTTGATCGCTGGTCGGCAATGGAAGTCGGGATAAAGGCTGTTTTCAACGGACAGTATCCTTACAACATACCGGATCATATGGGAAGAGAATCTTCCAATCTGCCGGTTCTTATTGTTTTTGGGATGCCTTTTTACCTGCTTTTCGGAAGTGTAGGCTATCTGCAGTCTTTTTCTTTCCTGCTTTTTGCTTATTTAATTTTTAAAATTTTTTCGGATTACAGGCAGAGACTGGCTGTATTAATATTGCTTTTCCTTTCGCCAAGTTATTTGTGGGAACTATATGTTAAAAGTGATTTGTTTTCCAATTTTATCATCATTGTAGGATTTGTTTATTTAATTTGGGAAAAATTCATCAAAGAGAAAAAGATAAATTCTACGGTTGTATCGTTTTTATCTGCTTTAATTTTACTCACGAGGCTTTCCATAGTTATTCCGCTGACGGTTTTATTGTTTAAAAAGTTTGTTGATTTTTCAATAAAAGAAAAACTGCGCTTTACGGCTGTTTTTTTAGTTACAGCGATTGCAGTCTGTTATATTTTCTTTCACAATGCACCAGATTTTGATGTTTTCCTGAAGCACAATCCTTTTGCTATTCAGGGAGCAAAACAACCTTTGATATTAAGTATTTCTTATATTGTTGCAGGCTGTATACTTTCATTTAATGTAAAATCTTTTTATGAAACTCTGTTTTGGTCAGGAGCTTTACTGTTTATCTGTGTTTTTGTCCCGTTTGCGATGTTTTTTGCAGAATATGGCTATGAAAATATGATCGTTAATTCATATTTTGATATCAGTTTTTTCAATATGTCGATGCCGTTTGTAATGAGCGCTTTAATTTTGAGCATTTTTAAAAATAATATAAAAGTATAGATGGTTTCCGTAATTATTCCGATGTATAATGCTGCACAATCCATTGTTTCTGCTTTGGATTCTGTGAAAAATCAGACTTTTCCTCTGGAAAAATTTGAAATTATCATAGTGAATGACGGTTCCACAGACGAGAGTGTTTCTAAGGTTACAGCTTACATTAAAGATTATTCTCAGCTTAATATAACTTTATTGCATCAAAAAAACGGAGGCGTTTCAAGCGCAAGAAATACAGGTTTAAGAATCGCAAAAGGAGATTATATTGCTTTGCTGGATGCCGATGACGAATGGGATTCCACGAAAACGGAAAAACAGATACAGTATTTTGAAAATAGTAATCTGAAAATAGATTTTCTTGCCACGGCGAGAAATAACAATAAAATTCTTTTTCCGTACCGTATAAAAAATGGTCTTGCAGAAATTACCTTTAAAAAGCTTTTGATAAGAAACGAAGCACAGCCTTCTACGGTAATGTTCCGAAGAAAAGTTCTGGAAAATACAGGATATTTTGATGCCGAGCAGCGGTATGCGGAAGATGTAAACTACTGGATGAAGGTTTCCCTGAAAAACAAAATGTACATTCTGAATGAAAGTCTGGTTCTGGTAGGCAAAGGAAAAAGAAGTTTCGGGGTTTCGGGTTTGTCTGCAAATCTTCCCGAAATGGCAAAAGGTTTTAAAAAGAATCTGAAGGAAATGTATGATTTAAAAGAAATAAACTTTATTCAATATACCACATTTAAGCTTTTTTATAAAGCAAAATATTTACTTTTGCTCCTTCGGACTTTTTATTATAATTTAAACAGAACAAAATAAACATTTCACAAGTATCAAATGAAAATACTCATCACAGGAGGAGCCGGATTTATTGGAAGTAAGTTGTCTTTAGAACTTAAGAAGAAGGGGTATGAAGTTACGGTTCTGGATAATCTTTCTTCTCAGATTCACGGAGAAAATCCTGATGAGGATTCCCCTTTGTACAGAAATATTTTAGGGAATGTAAATTTCATTAAAGGAGATGTAGCTCATTTTGAAGACTGGGAAAAGGCGATTGAAGGGCAGGATGTTATCGTTCACTTTGCGGCAGAAACCGGTACCGGACAATCCATGTACCAAATCGAGAAATATACGGATGTGAATGTTTCCGGAACGGCAAAAATGCTGGATATCCTCGTAAATAAACCCCATCAGGTAAAAAAAGTGATTATTGCTTCTTCCAGAGCGGTTTATGGAGAAGGAAAATATCTTCATCCCGAATTGGGACTGATTTATCCAAGACCCAGAAATGTGGAAGAGATGCGAAAAGGAAATTTCGAAATTATTTATCCGGACGGACAAATTCTTCGTGCTTTGCCAACGGATGAAGAGTCTAAAATACATCCGACTTCCATCTACGGAATTACAAAATATACACAGGAACAGATGGTAATGACTGCCTGTTCTTCTATGGGAGTTGCTCCGGTTGCGCTGAGGTTTCAGAATGTTTACGGAGAAGGACAGTCTCTTCTAAATCCTTACACAGGAATTTTATCTATTTTTTCGTCCCAGATTCTTAACGGAAATGATATTAATGTTTTTGAAGACGGAAACGAATCCAGAGATTTCATTCATGTGGATGATGCCGTGGAAGCAACAATCCGTTGTATTGAAAATGATGCGGCGAACGGCGAAGTTTTCAACGTGGGGACTGGGGTTTCTACCGCAGTAACTACGGTAGCGGAAAATTTCAGAAAATTCTACAATGTCGATTTTGAAATTAATGTTTCCGGGCAGTTTCGTCTGGGAGACATCAGACATAATTTTGCAGACATCAGCAAAATAAAATCAAAATTAAATTTTCAGCCGAAAATATCTTTTGAAGAAGGAATGTCTAAGTTTACCCATTGGGTTCTGCAACAGAATATTCAGGATGTAAAGTTCAAAGAATCTCTGGAAGAAATGAAAGTAAAAGGACTTTTAAAATGATTGCTTTAAAGTGTAAAAAAATACTTTTTCTGTCAGTCAGTTTTTTTAAATATGAAAGAGCCATAGCAAAAAGACTTTCTGAACTGGGTGCTGAAGTGGATTTTTATGATGAAAGACCTTCCAATTCCAATTTTTCGAAAGGAATAATCCGTCTGAACAAAAGATTCTACCATCTTAAAATAAACAATTATTATAACCGGATTCTTGACGAAATTAAAGGCAAAAAATACGATTATTTCTTCCTGATAAAAGGAGAAGCTATTCCTGTTTTTTTTCTTGAAAAAATAAAGAATGATAATCCCGGAATGGATATGATTTACTACAATTTTGATCCATTGACGGAATATCCCAATCTGATTGAAAATCTTAAATATTTCGACAAAAAGTTTACGTTTGAATACAATGATTCGGTAAAATATAACATAAGCTTCAGACCTTTGTTTTATGTGGATGAATATAAAAGTTTACAACAGTATTCTCAGAAACCGGAATATGACATTGTTTTTATCGGAAGCGCTCATACGGATCGTTATATTGTAGGAGAAAAGATCAGAGTAATGGCAGATCGGCTGAATCTGAAATCTTACTTTTATTACTATGCAATGGGAAGAATCGCATTCCGACTGAAAAAGATGATTGATAAAAACCTGAAGCAGTTTGACATTACAAAAGTAAGTTTTGATAAACTGAATCATCATCAGATCATCGATTTTTACAAAAAAACAAAATCTGTCCTGGATATTAATAAACCATTTCAGAATGGCTTAACCATAAGAACCTTTGAGGTATTGGCTTCGGGAAGAAAATTAATTACCACCAATTCGGATATCAAAAATTATCCTTTTTACTGTCCTGAAAATATTTTGGTGATCGATCGGGAAGATATTCAGTTGAAACCTGAATTTTTTGTATCAGATTTTAAAGAAATAGATCAGGAAGTTTTATATAAGATGTCTTTGGATTCCTTTATAGACTGTCTTTTTGGAGAAGATCAGAATGATTACTGGAATTCTTTCAGAAATAATTAAAGTAAAATTCCACCGGTATAAACCACAAAAAAAGCAACTCGATCGAGTTGCTTTTTATATATGTAAAAATAAAATTTACTTACTTTGTTGGCGCAGGAGTCTGAGCCGGAGTAGTTGTTGTAGAAGCAGCAGGAGATGAAGATTGCTTAGCCGGAGCTTCTTTTTTTGCAGGCGCCTGAACCGGAGCTGTTGCCGAAGGCTTCCCTGTAATTACAACGCTTAAAAGAATAAGAACGATAATTGTTCCTCCTAAAGTCCATGTTGCTTTCTCCATAAAGTCGTTGGTTCTTTGTACTCCAAACTGAGCAGAAGATGCTCCTCCGAAAGTACTGGAAAGACCTCCTCCTTTAGGATTTTGAGCCATAACGATGATAACCAATAAAATACTGGCGATCATAATAAGAACCATCAATAGTATAAATATAGAATCCATTAATTTGATATCTTTTTGAATGGGCAAATTTAATCTTTTTTTACCGAATGACAAAGAAAGATATTATAAATGTTAACAAAAATAAAAAACGGCAACAACTGTTGCCGTTTTTTCTGTAAAAACAGAAGGTTTTTATTTAAAATCAGAATCTTTCGCCTGATTCACTTCGTACGATTTTACGTTCATTGTCATATCCATTCCCATTTGGCTTACGGTAATGGTATAAGGCATTTTCACGCCTGCAACATCTTTGTAATCTGAGTATGTTGTAGGAACAGTCATGGTTTGTCCCATCGCTTTTACTGTTTTTGTTTCTCCGGTTTTAAGACCTGTTTTTACGCTGTAATAGTAAGTGTTATCACCATTTTTTACAGCATAAGAATCTTCACCGCCGATTTTTTCAATTCCTGCAAGTTTGTAGTCAGCAGATTTTGCAAAACCAAGCTCTGGGAAAAGTTCAGTATTTTTAAGCTTTTCAGCAATTTGCTCAGGCTTCATTTCCACTTTTTTCCCCATTTGTTCAGAATATCCTGTCTTTCCGTCGAATACCTGTTTCTGAAGAGTCTGTCCCATACCTGTCACAGTAGTAAGTTCTTTTCCTCCTTTCGCTTTCATCATTTTCAGATCGATATTCTGTCCCTGCATAGACATGGAAGCATTTACGGTGTAAGAAGAAACTTTATCGATGTTTGCTTTTCCTCCAATTGCGTTGATGTATTTATCTGCAACAGAAGCAACAGTAACTCCTGCATCCACTTTCTGTGTTGTTGGTTTTGCTACAGGATTGGCTTCTTTATCAAAATATTTTACCGGATATCCTAATTTTTCCAGACCTTCAGAAATATCTGCTGCTTTTCCGGCAATGAAAATTCTGCTCTGGTTAGGAAGAATAGTAGATTTTACAGCATTAGAAACATCGGCAGCCGTTACTTTATCAATAGATTTCAGATAATTGGTATAAAAATCATCAGGAAGATCCTGTACTTTCTGGTTTAAAGCAAATCTTGCAATGGTCGCAGGCTGCTCCAGAGACATGATGAAAGAACCTTTCAGTTTAGCTTTTGCATTTTCAAGTTCTTCAGGCTTAACGGTAGAAATCGCGTTAAGTTCATTCATAAATTCCTTTACTGCCTTATCCGTAACTTCATTTCTTACACTTGCGCTTGCAGAAAACTGCGGAGAATATTTGCTTGCGCTAAGATTGGAGTATGCACCGTAAGTAAAACCGTTTTTCTCACGAAGGTTCATGAAAAGTCTTGCTTCACCGCCACCACCAAGAATGTAATTGGCAATCGTTGCAGGGAAGTAGTTAGGATCTTTCATTTTCAGCGTGTTCAGGTTGTTCAAAGAAACTACAGACTGTACCGCAGAAGGAACATCTACAACATTAATTTCCGTTTTAGCAACATTAGAAGCCGGTTCTAAAGGAGAAATTGGAGTATTTGCTTTTTTCCATCCACTGAACGCTTTTTCAACCATAGGTTTTACCTGATCGAATTTTACGTCTCCAACAATTACCAGATAAGCATTGTCCGGAGCGTAATATTTTTTGTACGTATTCTGTACATCAGCCAATTGAATTTTGTTGATTGATTCTACTGTTTCAAATTCTCCTCTTGATGTATTTTTACCATACATTAAAGCGTTAGAAACCTTTGAAGCAATAGAAGAAGCATTTTTCTCTTCAGATTTTAAACCTTCAATTGCTCTGTCTTTAGAATTCTGGATCTCTTCAGCAGAAAATTTAGGATTGATGATCGCATCTGCCATCAGGTTAAGAACCTGAGGAAAATATTTTGAAAGTGAATTTGCCGCAGCTCCGTTAGAAGAAAAGTTTAAGTTCGCTCCAAGATAATCCACCTTTTTGTTGAATTCATCCTTGCTCATGTTAGTGGTTCCGTTTTCGAACTGTTCTGCCATGATTTCGCTTACGCCTGCTACACTTCCTTCATAATAAGGCGCTCTGTCCATACTAAGACTTGCGCTTACTCTCGGAAGTTTATTGTTTTCCACCACCATTACCGTAAGTCCGTTGCTTAGCTGGAAAGTTTTTGGCTTTGCAATGTTAATGGCCGGAGTTGGTCCCGGTTTTGGCATGGCATTAAGATCTATCTTTTGTGCTGAAACCATTCCTGCGAAGAAAAATGCTGCAGCTATATATGTTAATTGCTTTTTCATTTGTAAAAATTTAATTTTTAATAATCATTTTAACCTAAATACCGGTAGATTACTTCTTCTCAGGTACGTAATTAATGATTATTCTTTGGTTGGAATTAAGATACTTTTTAGCTGCATTCTGAAGATCCTGTCTTGTGATGCTTCTGTAGATATCAATTTCTTTGTTAATCAGGTTTGTGTTGCCCATCAAAACGTGGTTGGTTGCCAGTGAAGCAGCAATCCCCTGAATATTGGAATTAGAATTTACAAACTGGTTTTCAAACTGGTTCTGAAGCTTTTGATAATCTTCTTCAGAAATTAAAGTCGTCTGCAGTTTTTTGATCTCTGCATCAATGTCCGCCTGCAAAGTAGCCTTTGTTGTTTGTCCCATTGGGATCGCAAAAAATGCAAAAATACCGTAGTCTTCAAGACCTTGGTTGAAAGCCTGAACCTGAAGCGCTTTTTTATCCTGATCTACTAATTTTTTGTATAAAACAGAAGATTTTCCGCTGCTTAAATAAGAAGAAAGCATATCTAAAATGTAAGCATCTTTCTCTTTATTACCCGGCGTTCTGTAAGCAAATACATAAGCAGGAAGCTGAATATTCGGATCCGTAGCCGTTACTTCTTTTTCCTGAGTGATAGGAGCATCTTTCGGGAAATCTTTCGGGTAAACTGTTCCTTTTGGAATTCCTCCGTAGTATTCCTTAATCCATTTTTTAGTCTGTTCCGGCTTAATGTCTCCTGCTACCACCAAAGTAGCGTTGTTTGGAACATAATACTTTTTATAAAATGCCTGAAATTCTTCTAATTTCGCAGCATTAAGATCCTCCATAGAACCGATTGTAGGCCAGTTGTATGGGTGATTGGTAAATAAATTTTTCTGTACTGTTGTGAAAAGATTTCCATAAGGCTGGTTATCCATTCTCAATCTTTTTTCTTCCTTTACAACCTCTCTTTGAGTATCCACACCAACCTGATTAATCACCGCATGGCGCATTCTTTCAGCCTCCATCCAAAGACCCAACTGCTCGTTGTTTGATGGGAAAGTTTCGTAATAATACGTTCTGTCGTTCGTTGTGTTAGCGTTGTTTTGTCCTCCGTTTGAAGAAACTATTTTAAACCAGTCACCTCTCTTGATGTTAGGTGTTCCTTCAAATAAAAGATGCTCGAAGAAGTGTGCAAAACCTGTTCTTCCTTTTACCTCGTCTTTTGCACCTACGTGATACATTACCCCTGTTGTTACAACCGGAGCCGAGTTGTCCTGATGAAGAATTACGTGAAGACCGTTTGGTAAGTCATACTCTTCGAATTTAATTTGTTGTGCATTAAGAGCCATTCCGAAGAAAGCCGCTGCAGCAACAGAAAGAAGTCGCTTTTTCATAAAGTAGAAATTGTTTTGTCAATTAGTTCCAAAAATACATTAATTGTTACATTATAATCAAAATAAAATTAGCTTTAAAAGCACTTCTTTGAAATAAAATTTTATTATGTTAAAAAGTGGTATCATATTTTCAGTGAAAGTTTAGAATAAAAATTAATTTTGTAAAACAGAAACCATTATTGTAATGAAAAACTTTTTAGACCAGAATATCTCTCATGAGTCGCTTAAAATATTATTCAGTCAGGCTCCGGTAGCGATGTCTTTGCTGATGGGGGAAGATTTTATCATCAGTAATGCCAATCAGCAGATTCTTGAACTCTGGGGAAAAGATGCATCCGTTATAGGAAAAAAACTCGAGGAAGTACTTCCTGAAATAAGACCACAGGGAATTTTCGAAATATTAGACAATGTTTACAGGACAGGAGAAGTTTTTAAAGGCAATAAATGGTCGGTTTTTTTAGAAAAATTCGGAAATTACGAAGAACACTTTTTTAATTTCATTTATGCACCTGTGTATAATGAGGATCACAAAATTACCGGAGTAAGTGTTGTAGCCACAGAAGTTACCGAGCACGTTATTTCCGAGCAGAAACTTTTGGAAAGCGAATACCGTTTTGAAGATCTTATCAGACAATCGGATTATTCCACCGCTATCTATCATTCAGAAGATTTATACATAGAACTTGCCAACGACAGGATGCTGAAAACCTGGGGAAAAGATGCCTCCGTAATAGGAATGAAGCTCGAAGAAGCACTTCCCGAACTGGAAGGACAGCCATTTATCGGCTTATTAAAAGAAATTTTTAAAACAGGAAAAACCTATTCTGCAACAGAAGACCCTGCAGATCTTGTAGTAGACGGCAAACTTCAGACTTTTTATTACAACTTTTCTTATAAACCGCTTAAAAACTCCAATGGGGAAGTTTATGCGATCCTTAATATGGCAGTAGATGTTACAGATCTTGTAAAAGCCAGAAAAGAAGTACAGGAAAGTGAAAAAAAATACAGAGATCTTGCGGACTCTATGCCTCAGTTTGTCTGGACCTGCGATAAGCATGGCAAAATAACTTACATGAACGACAATTGGTACAAATACATGAAGTTCAAAAAAGAAGAAGATGCCAATGACGCCATTAAAAATATCATAAGACCTGAAGTTTATCCTGATATTTTAAAAATCTGGGAAGAAAGTGTAAAAACAGGGAAACCTTTTGAAGTAGAATATGAATTTTCGGATCCCGATGACCCAGAAGTTTACCGCTGGTTTCTGGGAAGAGCGGTTCCCAATCTTAATCCCGACGGAGAAATACATCAGTGGATCGGAACTTTTACCGATATAGATGATTTTAAACAACTGCAGAACCAAAAAGATAACTTTCTGGGCATAGCCAGTCATGAACTTAAAACTCCACTTACCAGTTTAAAACTCTACACCCAGTTTATTGAAATGAACCTTAATAAAAAAGGCGATTATAAAAATGCAGAGGTGGCAAAAAGAATGAACGACCAGATTGATAAACTGACGGAGCTTGTAAATGATCTTCTGGATGTAACCAAAATTCAGAAAGGACAGATCCAGCTTAATGAATCTGATTTTGATTTTGATCAGCTTGTGGAAGATATTGTTGTAGAACAGCAGATGACGGCAAGACACAAAATTATCTTCAAGAAAGGCGAGATCGGGAAAGTAACCGCAGACAGGCACCGTATTTCTCAGGTGATGAGCAACCTCATCAGCAATGCCATTAAATATTCTCCTGATGCAGATGAAGTGATTGTTTCTACTCAGGTGAAAGATAATATGATAAAATTCAGTGTGAAAGATTTCGGGATCGGAATTCCCGAAGACAAACAGCATAAAGTTTTTGAGCAATATTACCGGGTAAGCGGAACAAAAGAACATACCTTTCCGGGTTTAGGATTAGGACTTTACATCTCCTCGGAGATCATCAAAAGGACAGGCGGAAAAATTTATGTTCATTCCGTAGAAGGAAAGGGGTCTGATTTTTGCTTCGAAATACCTAAAATTAAAATATAAAACATGTCTACACAAATTTTAGTCTTGGATGATAGTCCTGCAATTGTTGATTCTATTGAGATGATGATGGAGCTTGAAGGACTTACCGTTGCCAAGTTCTATAAAGGATCGGATATGCTCGATGCACTGAATACACAGCCTAAACCGGATGTTATCCTCATGGATATGTGGCTTTCCGGAGAAGATGGAAGAGATATATGCAGAACCATAAGAGCCGATGAAAATTTAAAAGATATTCCGGTGCTTATTATGTCCGCAAGCCGAGGACTGGAGCAGTCTGCACTCGATGCGGGAGCCAACGATTTTATCGCAAAACCTTTCGATATGGGAGATATGATTTCCCGTGTGAGAACGTATATTAAATAAAAAACAGATTTTCTTGAAACATCAAAATCCAAAATTTGAATTCTCCATATAATACACTAATTTTGTGTTCCCAAAAATTTTTTGCAGCATGGAGGATTATCTGAAAGGACTTAATGAATCACAATTTGAAGCCGTTACCACATTACAGGGACCATTAATGGTTCTTGCAGGAGCGGGTTCAGGAAAAACGCGTGTACTTACCATGCGGATTGCCCATCTCATTACCAACGGAATCGATCCTTTTAATATTTTGGCGCTTACCTTTACCAATAAGGCAGCAAAAGAAATGAAAGAACGTATTGCAAAAGTTGTGGGACAGAGCAATGCAAGAAGTCTCTGGATGGGAACCTTCCACTCTGTTTTTGCAAGAATTTTGAGAAATGAGGCGCATTATTTGGGATATCCTTCCAACTTTACCATTTACGATCAGCAGGACGCATTAAATGTCATCAAAAAAGTGTTGAAAGACATGAATATTGATGCCGATCTGTATAAACCCAAAAAAGTTCAGGCAAGAATTTCGACCTATAAAAACAACCTCATCACCGTAAAAGCTTATTTCAACAATCCTGAATTGATGGAAGCCGATGAAAAAGCCAATATGAAATTTATCGGGCAGATTTACCAGCGGTATGTAGAGCAGTGCTTCAAAAACGGATCGATGGATTTTGACGATTTGCTGTTAAAAACCAACGAATTGTTAACCCGTTTCCCTGAAGTGTTAGCAAAATATCAGGACAGATTCAGATACATTCTTGTGGATGAGTATCAGGATACGAACCATTCTCAGTATCTTATCGTTAAAGCTTTAGCCTCAAAATTTGAAAATATTTGTGTCGTGGGAGACGATGCACAGTCGATCTATTCCTTCCGTGGCGCGAATATCTACAATATTTTAAACTTTAAAAAAGACTATCCGGATGCAATGACGGTTGCTTTGGAGCAGAATTACCGTTCTACCCAGAATATTGTAAATGCTGCGAATGTAGTGATCGCCAAAAACCTTCAGCAGTTCAAGAAAAATGTTTTCAGCGAAAATGAAGAAGGAGAAAAGATCAAAGTATACCGTTCTCTTTCCGATGCCGATGAAGCGAATTTCGTAGCCGGAAACATCTGGGAAACCAGAAACCGTGAGCAGAGAAAATACAGCGATTTTGCCATTTTATACAGAACCAACTCTCAGACGCGTGCTTTTGAAGATGCGCTGAGAAGAAAAAATATTCCTTACAAAGTCTACGGAGGTCTCTCTTTCTACCAGAGAAAAGAAGTAAAAGATCTCATCGCTTATCTGAGACTTTTAGTCAATGAAAACGATTCTGAAGCGTTGATGAGAATCATTAATTATCCGGTAAGAGGAATTGGAGAAACCACCCAGAATAAACTGACTGTTTTTGCAGATGCTCAAAATGTTTCCATTTCACAGGTTCTCGATAATTTGCCAATGTATTCACCGCATTTAGGATTAAACAACGGAGTTTTAAATAAACTGAACGACTTCTGGTCCATGATCAAAGCCTTTCAGGTACTGCTGAAAACGGAAACTGCGTACAGTGTTGCGATGGAAGTGGCAAAGCGAAGCGGACTGATTAAATTTTTAAAAGACGATCAGACTCCCGAAGGAATTTCCCGTGTAGAAAACGTTCAGGAATTAATGAACTCGATGCAGGGTTTCATTGAAGAACAGATGCAGCTGGAAGACGGAGATCCGAGTTTACCGAATTTCCTTGAAAACATTGCCCTTTCTGCCGATACGCAGGATAAAAACAATGAAGAGGATATGGTATCGTTAATGACGATTCACCTTTCAAAAGGTCTTGAATTTCCGGTTGTACATTTGGTAGGGCTTGAAGAAAACCTTTTCCCAAGCTTTATGAGTTCTTCCACAAGAGAAGATCTGGAAGAAGAAAGACGTCTCTTCTATGTTGCTTTAACAAGAGCCGAAAAGCAGGTGTTTTTCTCTTATGCCGTTTCGCGTTTCCAGTGGGGGAAAATTACCGATGCGGAACCTTCAAGATTTTTAAGTGAAATTGATGAAGAATATATCGAATTTGTAAATCCTGCAATTGAAAAACGTTTTATCAACAATTCCGGCATCAAATCCAATATTTTTGATGAACATCCATCGGAAATGAGAAGTTTCAAAAAGGTGGAAAAGAAAACCATCGAAAGAAGCGACAGCTCAAAACCGATTGCAGAACCGCGCAAACTGAAACCTGTAAGTACGGCAAAAATCATCAATCCGAGCGGAGCTTCTTCTCAGGATATCGAAGTGGGCGATAAAGTAAGACACGACCGTTTCGGAATCGGAGAAGTGACTTTCCTCGATGGAACAGATCCTCAGAATATCAAAGCCAAAGTAGTCTTTCAGCATGAAGGCGAGAAAAATCTTATCCTGAAATACGCGAAACTCACTAAGATCTAAAATTCATTTCAACTTTAAAAAATAGAAGATGACAATATTCATTTTCTGCATTCTTTTAGTCTATTAATTTTGTGGACTAATAAATATAATTTACATTTGCACTTTTAAAACATGAATTTAAAGTGAGGAATGTATGAAGAATAAAAAAACTATTTTTTCGGCATCGGTATTATTTTTCCTGGGAACATTTGCATACGCACAGGAAAAAGATACAGTAAAAACAAACAACTTAGAGGAAGTTGTTATTTTGGGATCAAGAGGCGGAGCAAGGTCTAAAGTAGACAGCCCGGTTCCGGTGGACGTTTTCAATATCAAAGAATCTTCGGTTATTTTACCGCAAACAAACGTTGCACAAATCCTTAATTTCATTGCACCGTCGTTTACATCAACCATACAAACCAATGCAGACGGAACCGATCATTTGGATCCTGCACAGCTCAGAGGGTTGGGTCCCGATCAGGTTTTGGTTCTGGTAAACGGAAAAAGAAGACACACTTCCGCGTTAGTCAATGTAAACGGATCTCCTGGAAGAGGAACAGTAGGAACCGATCTTAATGCCATTCCGTCTTTTGCCATTAATAAAATTGAAGTCTTAAGAGACGGTGCTTCTGCACAGTACGGTTCGGACGCCATTGCCGGAGTCATCAATTTAGGACTGAAAAGAGATACCGGAAAACTGACGGGACAACTAAGCTATGGCGGAAATCTTACCCCGACAGCCAACGATCATACAGGAGATTTTGACGGACAGAATATTCAGGTAGACCTTAATTACGGAAATAAAATCGGAAAGAAAGGCGGATTTTATAACATTACGTGGACATCCCAGTTCAGAAATCCTACCTACAGAGCGGGAACAGAAAGCGGAAACATTTTCAATGCTTACAACGCGATTGAACAGCGTGCTTTAAATAACGGCGTGAATCTTTCATCCCTTTTCACGAATATTAACAATACTCCGAATTCCCAACAGTTCATCAATTATATTCATCAGTATGCGCAGGAAGTCAATTATTTTTCTCCGACGTTACAGAACCAGATTCAGTCGGCGAATACAATTTCCGCATTACAGGGAATTTTAAATACGAATGTGACAGATCAGGAGCTGGCTTACAGAGGTTTGTCCAGAAAAGATTTCAATATGCAGGTGGGACAGTCTAAACTGAATAACCATCAGCTTTTTGCCAATGTAGAAGTTCCTCTGAACGACAACTGGAAAGTTTATACTTTTGGCGGATACAGCTTCAGACACGGAAATTCGGGAGGGTTTTTCAGAAGACCTAACCAAAGCAGAACATTTACAGGATTGTATCCCAACGGTTATCTGCCGCAGATCGGAACAGACATTCAGGATCTTTCTTTGTCCGCTGGAATTAAAGGAGACTGGAAAGGCTGGAATATCGATTTCAGCAATACTTTCGGACAGAATTCCTTCAGTTATGATATTAAAAATACCGGAAATACTTCTTTAAGATTTAATTCTCCGAATGAATTTGATGCAGGAGGTTTAAGATTTTCCCAAAATACAATCAATTTAGATTTTTCAAAGAAATATGATGTCTGGAGCGGAATCAACGTTGCCTTCGGAGCAGAACACCGTTACGAAAATTTCAAAATAACAGCAGGAGAAGAAGCTTCTTACGCTACATATGATGTTTCCGGAAATCTCTGGACCGGAAATACAGTTCGTCCGACCGACTTTTTCGGCGCTTCACTTCCGGGAGGCTCTCAGGTTTTCAGTGGATTTAAACCTGAAAACGCCGTGAATAAAAACCGACAGGCAATTGCGGGATACGCAGATGTTGAATTCAATTTTACCAACTGGTTATTGGCAGATGCAGCCGTGAGATATGAAAATTATTCAGATTTCGGTTCTACATTCAATTATAAATTAGCTTCAAGAATCAAAGTAAATAAAGACCTTAATTTCAGGTTTGCAGGTTCTACAGGATTCAGAGCACCTTCCATTCATCAGATTTATTATAACGTAACATCAACTTTGTTTACAAACGGACTGCTTCAGGAAGTGGGAACGTTCAGCAACGATTCCGAAATTGCTAATTTGTTGGGAATTCCAAGTCTGAAACAGGAAACTTCAAAATCTGCAAGTGTAGGATTTACCTATAAAATTCCTTCGGCAAAACTTACACTTACTGCAGACGGATATTTCATCAGAATTGATAACAGAATTCTTCTTACCGGTCAGTTTGCAAGATCTGCCGTTTCTCCGGCAGCGCAGTTGATTTACGATGCCGCAAGAGTAAATGCCGTACAGCTTTTTACTAACGCCATAGATACTGAAACCAGAGGACTGGATATTGTTCTTGCGCATAATGCAAAATTCTCCAACATCAAACTGGATAATAATTTTGCGATCAATCTTAACCAGACCAGAAAAGTCGGAGCCATCCATTCATCCGGATTATTACAGTCTTCAAATCTGGAAAATGTTTATTTTTCCGAAGCATCGAGAGTGTATCTGGAAGAAGCGGTTCCCAGAGTAAAAGCCAGCTTATCCAATCAGCTTACTTGGGGAGATGCTATCTTCTATCTCAGAAATACTTACTTCGGAAAGGTAACGAGTCCCGATATTATTGATACAAACGGAGACGGTGTCATTTCTCCGAACGAACATCAGGAAATTACAGATAAAATCATAACCGATGTTTCTCTTGCTTATCAGTTTACCAAAAATATAGGACTTACTGTTGGAGTCAATAATCTTTTTGACATTTATCCAACGAAAAACCTTCCTGCTTCTTCCAATAACGATCAGTTCGTTTACTCACGATCAACTTCACAGTTTGGGCAGAACGGAAGATTTGTATTTTCAAGACTTAACTTTAATTTTTAAGTCATTTTTATGATTGTCCGTAGTTTGTCATCATTGAAAAACCTTTGAGATCTTTGCTGAGTGAGTAGTTTATGCTGAGCTTGTCGAAGCACCTTTGTGAACTTAAAAACAGTTGGTATATAAAAGAATCTTTGTGATTCTTTGCGTTAAAAAGCAATATGATTAATAAAGGACAATGAAATTTTTTTAATTCTCAATCTGAAATGAATCCGGTTTTTCCGGGTTCATTTTTTATTTGGCTGAAAGACAATTTGTATCTTTAAACCATAAAAGTTATACAATGAAAAGGATTTTGCTATTTTTACTTCTTACCCTGTTTTCCACACCGCTTTTTTCTCAGGAATACCGCACCGAAAACAATATTCGTTATTATGATGAAAAAACCAATAAATCCGATGCTTACATCAATGAAAGATGTGTGCTGGATATTTATATTCCGAAAAATGTGAAAAATTTTCCTACGGTGATCTGGTTTCACGGCGGAGGATTAACCGGAGGTGAAAAGGAAATTCCGGAAGGGCTTAAAAATAAAGGAATCGCAGTGATTGGAGTCAATTACAGACTCTCTCCGAAAGTTAATGCCCCGAAATACATTGAAGATGCAGCCGCAGCAACAGCATGGGTTTTTAAGAATATTAAAAATTATGGAGGAAATGAAGATCTTGTCTTTATTTCTGGACATTCTGCGGGAGGTTATCTTGCCATTATGGTAGGTTTAAATAAAATGTACCTGAACAAATATGGAATTGACGCCAATAAATTTGCCGGAATTATCCCTTTCAGCGGACAGATGATCTCGCATTTTACCACAAGAAAAGAAAGAGGAATTGATGAACTGGATGCCAGAATTGACGAATATGCACCGCTGCATTTCATCAGAGCAGATGCACCGCCTTTGTTATTAATTACCGGAGACCGCGAGAAAGAACTGCTCGGAAGATATGAAGAAAACGCTTATATGGCGCGAATGATGAAGCTGAAAGGTCATAAAGAAACTACTTTATACGAGCTTCAGGGTTTTGATCATGGCGGAATGGCGCACCCCGCTTTTCCTTTGCTTATCAACGAAATTAAAAGAGTGGAAAAGGGCAGGAGATAGGATGGAGGTAGGAGGTTAGAAGATGGAAGATGGAAGATGTATGGAGTAGGTTGGAAGCGGGAAGCAGGAAAATTTGATGTTAATAAATATACATACAGATTTTAAACTTCCCTCCTCCAGCTTCTAACTCCCATCTTCCACCCTCCAACTTCTCGCCCAATTATTTTGCAAAGTTTTTTATTTTTTCTTTCTTTGAAGCGAAAATAAAATGATTTCGAACGATGGGTATGTTTTACAACAATGCGGTTTGTGATATTTATATAGGAAAAAGTGCAGGAGCTAAAATGATGCAGGACATCAGAAATGCTCAGAGAAATGTGAAAATTGTTTCCCCTTATCTTTCTCCTTTTTTAATTAAAGAGCTGATTTACCTTCATTCCAGAGGAATTAAAATAAGATTGGTTACCAGCGATGAAATCGAAGATTTTTACGGCTACGACAAGAATATTCACAAACTGATTATTCAGAATAAACACGTTGACGAAAAGGCAAAACAGACAAGAGACAATCTGGTAAGTCTCTCCGGAACGCTGTTATTTGCCATGATCGGTTTGGGCGTGGTTTTGCTTCCGTTGATGTATCTTTTAAACAATTTTAAACTTGCTTACGGATTTATTATTGTCATTTTAATGTTTTTAATAAGAGATTCCATCGTTAAAAAAATAAAAAAGACAAAAGTGTATCATTACAGCTACAAACAGCTTTTTCCCTTCAAGGTTTTTGTCTCTCCGAATAGCGGAAATTCTACCAATAAAACCTTCATTCACAGTAAAATTTATATCATTGATGACGAAATTGCTTATTTAGGTTCTTTAAATTTCACAGGAAGCGGCGTGAAAGACAACCACGAAACCAGAATACGAACGACCGATCCGGAAGCTGTTGCTAAAATCATCGAAGAAGTAAAAGAAATTTTTTATCATTCCAATCTTCCGGAAAGAGATATTCAGTTTTGGGGAAGTCAGTTGTATAAAGAACCGGATAATTAATTTTGTTGATAGTTGATAGTTGATAGTTGATAGTTGATAGTTGATGATTGATGATTGATGATTGATGTGCATTGGATTAAATTTTTAAGCAAAAAATTTACAATTGACAGCAGAGCAAATTCACCATTCACTTTAATTAATCACTGCATTTATTTTCTGCCACAAAACATCATCAAAATCCGAAAGAGCAAGATTCACATTGTCTGCAGCATCACCCATTCTGATGATGACGAGTTTTTTGCTTGGAACGACATAGATTTTTTGATCATTTTTACCTAAAGCACAAAACATGTCATCCGGTGCACTCGGAATCAATTTTCCGTTGAACTGAAACTGAGTCTGCGGCATATGATAACTTGTCTTTCCGTTCAGCCACCACAGATAACCGTAGGCTAAATTGATACTTTGGGAAGTATTTGTCGCACTTTGAAAATAATTCGAGTTGATGATCTGTGTTCCGTTCCAGTTTCCGTTGTTTAAAGCCATCAGTCCGAAACGCGCCATACTTCTCGTTGTACTCCAGTACACACTGTTGTCGCCGCTTTGAATCCAGTTTCCCGTCATCCCGATTTTATCCCTAAGTTTGGCATTGAAATATTGTGACCATGTTTGTCCTGTTGCTGCGGCAACCACATCCTGAAGTTTTACATAGACATTGTGATACGCCCACCGTGTTCCTGCATCGGCTTTGTACTGTAGATTTGCAGGACTTACATTATCTCCGAGACTATCGTCCAATCCGGAAGTCATCGTCAGTAAATTCCGGCAGGTAATTAAATTTTCTTTTGCCAAAGGAGCGCTTGTCCAGCCGGTTCCGATGTATGTGGAAACTTTATTGTTGATATTGATAAATCCTTCCTGTTCTGCAATTCCTGTTACGGTAGAGGTTAACGTTTTTCCGGCACTTGCCCAATACCAAGGGGTAGTAGAAGTATGTCCCGAAAAATAATTTTCCATAACGATTCTTCCATTTTGTAGGATCACAAAACTTTTAGAATGTTTGGTTTCCAGATATGTCAGAAGATCCTGAACTTTGTCCTGATGCCAGTTTAATGCAGAAAGAGATTTGGTTTCCCAGACATCACTGTTGGAAGGAGGAAAGTACATGGCTTCCGTTGTAGAAACCGTATTGGCTGTATCAGAAGAGGGTTCCGTAATATCATCAGAAGAACTGCAGGATAATGCTAAAAAAGAAACAGCAGAAACAGAAAATAGATTTTTTATTTTCATACGAAATTAGTTTAAATTCTAATTTTTAGATCATCATAACAAGGAATAGTTAAAAACCTTTCATGAAAAATGTTAAAAAGATCTTCAATTGCAATTTAAACTAATTTCAGAATTAACCGCAAAAGATGCAAAAGATAATAATGGAGCGAATTTTCAGAATAAACAAAGTACTCAAAAGAATAAAAATCAAAGATTTTTAAAAACTATTGTGATCTTTTTCTTTTAAAATCAGCACTTTGAATAAGGATTATTTTATCTTTTGTACCTTTTTTGCTTATATAAAAAGGTTAAATATTCTTTGTAAAAAAGCAATTTTCTTCAATTAGAATTTAAACTAAAACTTGAATAGACTAATTTCAGAATTAACCGCAAAAGATGCAAAAGATAATAATGGAGCGAATTTCCAGAATAAGCAAAGTACTTAAAAGAATAAAAATCAAAGATTTTTAAAAACTATTGTGATCTTTTTCTTTTAAAATCAGCACTTTGAATAAGGATTAGCTTATCTTTTGTGACTTTTGTGGTTATATAAAGAGGTTAAATATTCTTTGTTGAAAAGCAAATTATTTTCAATTAAAATTTAAACAGAAACGTTTTACTTTTTGTGCGCATCAATAAAACGGATCATGTCATCCGTAAGCTGATCCATATATTTTTTATCAGTTGTTCCGAAACCATGCGTTCCGTCTTCTACCACGACAAGTTCAGTTTCTATATTTTGCTTTTTCAGCTTTTTTACCAGTTTTTTAGAATGACTCAATGGCGCCACCTTATCTTTATTTCCATGAAGAATAAAGGTCGGAATTCCGTTTTCCGTCTCATTGATCGGGGAAACCGTTTCCAGATAATCTATGGCTTTTCTTTTTTCATCATTAATATCGTACCCTGAAATTCCGTAAACCAGTTTCTTTCTGATCTCAACAATTGGCTTAAAGAATAAACCGACAATAGACACCGGAACTTTTCCCAGTCGTGTATGAAGAAGTTTATTAATATCAGTCGGTCCGAAATTATCAACCACATAATTCACCTTTGCCGAATAAGAAGATAATTCAGGGCTTCCCAAATATTCATTATCATTCGTGTAAGCAGCCATCAGAGCAAGATGCGCTCCCGAAGAAGCTCCAAAAAAACCTATGTTATCGGGATCAAAATGATACTGATCTGCATTTTTTCTTACCCATCGCACCACATCTTTGGTATCCTGAATCGGCAGCGGAAAATGTACGGTTTCGCTTACAAGGGTGTAATCGATGCTTACAACAGCATAATTTTTTTCAACAAGCTTTAAAATGAAATTTTCGATATAATTGTTGGATCTTACTACTTTATCACCTTTTGCCCATGCTCCGCCGTGGACATAGATTACCACAGGAAGTTTTGTGGAACCCGCGTTTTTCGGTTTGTACAGATCCAATTTGATGGGATTTCCGGAAGCATCATTTTTATACGTAATATTTTCTGAAAAATCCGTTTTTTCGGGAAGAAGAACACTTGGCGGTGTCGGAGTTCCTTCGATCGGACCCTGAGAATAACTCAACGTAAAAAAGCTGAAAAGAAAAATAAAAAACAGGCTTTTGGAAAACCTGTATGCAGTATTGTCATTCGTAAATTTCATAGAATATTTTTTTGAGGGTATTATTTTACTAACTCCTCAAAAAGCCTACCAAAAGTATCTTCCAGATTTCTGGATTTTCCGGGATGAGGTCTCGAAGTCTGGATCACAGAACTTCTTACGGCAGTCAGCCAACGGAATCTTTCAGGAATTTCAAGCTGTGCAATCGGTCCTCCGTCTTTTGCGCCGTCTGCAATTTTTTTGAAGCTTTCCAGATTCTGGATCACATCTTCATAGTCTATTTTACTTCTCATTAACTTAAATTTATCCGGACAGAGATAAAATTCCACCTTAATGAATTTTTCTTTTTTTGAAAACATAACCAGTCCGATATTGAAAAACTCTTCTCTTTCAACCTTCGGAACCAATCGTATTACCGCGTATTCGTAGATTTTATCCTCTTGCATTTTTAGCTTCGTTTAAAAAGATTTCAGAATGTTCTAATCGGGTCTTCAGGAAGTTGAAATAGATTTCACGGATTTCTTCCGGCGTTTCTTCCGCATCATTCCAGTGCAGCCAGTCTTCGGGAATGATATTCACAATTTCTCTGAATACCTTTTCGTTCAGTACTTCTTTGGCAAACAGATCGGCTTCATCCAGCTTTGATGCCTGTGGAAGCAAAACATGGTCTTTTACATATTTAAAAGGTGTTTTTGCTGCCGCATCAAAATTCTGCCATGAGTGATGAAAATAAAAAGAAGCTCCGTTATCAATAATCCAGAGCTCTTTATGCCACATCAGCATATTTGTGTTTCTGAAAGTACGGTCGATGTTTGTGATAAATGCATCCAGCCAGACGATTTTCGAAGCGAGAAGCGGATCGATCTTCACACTCGGATCATAAGTAATGGAACCTGAAAGATAATGAAGTCCCAGATTTAGACCTTCGGAATTTTTCAAAAGATCCTGAATTTCTTCATCGGCTTCGGTTCTTCCGAAATCCACATCAAGATTCACAAAAACAAGCTCGGGAATTTTCAATCCTAAAATTTCTGTAATTTTTCCGCCGATCAGTTCAGAGATCAGCATTTTTACTCCGTGACCTGCTCCACGAAATTTCAGAACATATTTAAAATCATCATCTGCTTCTGCCAGAGCAGGAAGAGAACCTCCCTCCCGAAGCGGCAGAATATAACGCATGACGGTTACCTTTCTTAAATCCAACATAAGGCAAAAATAAGATATTCCTTTGTGTTTATTTCTATTTATACTATTTTTAAGTAAAAATTGACTGTTTCGAAATTATGATTCTAAATAAACCATAGCGGAATGAAAAATCTAAATATAAATTTCCTGAACGATGCCCGCATCTATTAATGCTGTGTCGGAATAACAAAAAGAGTTTTTAATACATTATTATAACGTGAACTCGACGCTAAAATATTGAATTATATTTAGTTTTCCTTGCCATCTATGCATTTATCCAGTTCGGGA
>NZ_JACLCT010000025.1:0-68139 GCF_014218915.1 Chryseobacterium sp. C2(2020) | reverse complement strand
ATTTTTCTCTCTCGTTTCATAGGTTAAAATTAAGGTTTTATGCTTAACTTTAACTGGACGCTAAATTAGTACATCCACAAAAGACCATTGAAGAATAGTTACTGGTCCTGTTAACATTCCTTTCACCCATTTTTTCGTTAAAGATTGCGCATATTCAGACCAGTAAACCGTCATCGGATTCGGTCTGTACACATCTCCGAAAATAACAGGAGGTTTCACACAACGGCTTCCGTAGCTTTGAACCCAGCCGTTTTGCGTAAACACAAATCCTGATAATTGTTCTCCGAAATATTCTACCATATCATTTCTTTCAAACTCTCCGTGAACCAGAACATCAATTCCTATTTCCTCCTGCCAACGGATCGTTCTTTCAGTTTCTTTTTTTAGTAGATCATCGTATTGCTTGGCATTCAGTTCACCCTTTTTAAATTTTGCCCTCCAGCTTCTAACTTCTTTCGTCTGTGGAAATGAGCCAATTGTAGTTGTAGGGAATAAAGGAAGGTTGAGAATATCCTGTTGAGAAATTTTTCGCATGCTGAAAGGTTTGTTTCTTTTAGCATCTTCCTCGGTAGTTACATCTACACGATCCTTCACTTCGCTGTTATGAATGAGAGGTGATGTTTTGCGGCTTTCAATGGCTTTTTTATTTTCAGCTAAAAGCAGGAGTGTGGAATAATCCGGATTTTCTGCGGCTAATTTTTTCAGGGTAACCGTTTCAGAGACTTTCTGTTTAGCAAAAGCCATCCATTGTTTAATTTCGGAGGATAAAACACTTTCGTTGTTCTCCAGATCAAGATCAGAAGGGCTGTGAAGCAATGAGCAGGAAGGAGCAATTAAAATTCTCTCCAAGCCTATTTTATCTGTTGCCTGTCTAATGAGGCGTAGAGATTTTTCGAAATCATTTTTCCATATATTTCTTCCGTCAATTACACCTAATGAAAGATGCAATGTTTCCGGAATTACTTTTAAAACTTCCTCCAACTGTTCCGGACTACGAACCAGATCGAGATGCAGCACATTTACAGGAAGAGAAACAGCCAGAGAAAGATTATCTCTTAAACCTTCAAAATAAGTAGCTACAATGATTTTCAGATGAGGAAACTGTTTTCTTATTTCGGTATAAATCAGACTGTAAGTTTCTTTTGATTTTTCATCCAGATCTAATGCTAAAAATGGTTCATCAAACTGTATGTATTCTGCTCCGTGAGTTTCAAGCTCTTTAAGAATCTGAATATAAACAGGAAGAATTTTCTGAGCCAGCTCCAGCTTATTGAAACCTTCCTCCTTTTCTTTCCCAAGCAGAATATAGGTTAACAAACCTATGATCACCGGTTTTGCATTTATTCCCACTTGTTTAGCATCCAAAAATTCGTTGATGATTTTACGGGAGAACAGCTTAAATTCCTGATTTTTATGGAATTCCGGAACAATGAAATGATAATTGGTATCAAACCATTTTGTCATTTCCATTGCAGTAATGTCCAAACCTTCTTTCTGAAAGCCTCTTGCCATGGCAAAATAGAGATCCGTTTCAGATTTTTTAAGAGCAATCTCTTCATAACGTTCAGGAATAGCGCCTAAAGTTAACGTCATATCCAAAACCTGATCGTAAAAAGAGAAATCATTACACGGAATAAGATCAATTCCTGCTTCCTGCTGAAGCTTCCAATTGTTTTGTCGGATATTTTTCCCGACGTCCAGTAATTCGTCTAAAGTGATTTTGCCCGACCAATACTGCTCGCAGGCTTTTTTGAGTTCTCGCTTGCTACCAATACGCGGATAGCCAAGAATGTGCGTTTGCATTTTCTTAAAAACTTTTAAATTAAACAATAATTAATGTGTATAAAAGTTCTTCTGATGCTTCGCAATGCTTTTGCAGAAGGAAATAGAATGGAGAGGTAAAGATACAGTAAGGACGCAATTTTCCCTTTACATAAGAGAATGCTCTGAAATTTTATCGTTTTGCACAAAGCTTTTTTCTCAACAATAAGATGAAAAATTATTTAACCATATCTTTTGAAACAGATGCAAAAAACAACTGCTGTATTGATGGTTGGCGAATATTTTTTTCATTCTTAAAGTAAGAAATTAATATTAAAAACTTTGCAATTAAAATCAAATTAAAATTTAGATTGCTACGTTCAAAAAAGTATCATCTGTCTGACCAAAAAACTCCAAACCGCGAGAGCATTGTCAATTCGGAATAGGCAGGTCTCCTGACTTGTAACAGCTTTTATCATCCTTCCCGTTTACACAGTGGATATACGTGGATAAAAACCTTTAAAGTATTACTTACAGTTGCGCGACAGCTCGTGATTTTCACACGATTCCCTATTAATCTACTTTACGTAAAACCTTTTCCGTTTGATGAAGTATGTAAAAGAACTGTTTTCTAAACAAATGTAGGAATTATTTGTTTATTTTTAAGTAATTCAGAAAATTATTCTGAATGAACAGTTATTTGGATTTTTTCGAGAATGTATTTTACAATGAGCTGTAGTTGCTTATCTCAATCAGATTTAAATCCGGATCTCTGAAATAAACCGATTGTATTTTTCCCAAAGCTCCGGTTCTTTCAACAATTCCTTCGATGATCTCAATATTCTTTTCCTTTAGTTCCTGTAAAACTTCGTGAATGTCGGTTTCGGAAATAAAACAGAAATCCGCAGAGCCACAAGTCGGATGTTCAGCTTTCGGTTCAAATTCTTTTCCTTTTTGATGAAGATTGATTTTCTGATTTCCAAAAGTCAGCGCTTTTCTGTTTTCTCCAAACGTCACCACTTCAAAACCAAGAATAGAGGTGTAAAAATCTACCGTTTTTTCAATGTCTGCGACCGTTAAAACGAGGTGATCTATATTTTTTATTTTCATGTTTGATTTTAAATTATTAAAGACTATTAAAAGGAATTATTTTTTCTTCAGTTAATTTTTTCTTCAGTCGATCAGCATACTGGTGCGCGAAAGTTTCTTTTTCAACTTTAGATAAAGCTGAGTAGTAATCATCGCGAATTTCTTTTGCCTCATAATCTTCATCATTTGCAAAAGGTCTTTCAACAACTTCCAAGTAATGAACATAATGACCGAATTCATGCGGTAAAGTTCTGAATAATTGAGTGTTTCTTGAAGGCTCCAAACTTAAATGAGAAACGAAATTCCTTTTATCTTCTGTAGAAATATGTCCGTCTTGCTTTAATCTTTCAAATTCTTTCTGATCTTCAACGCTTTGTTTTTTAGACCATATTAACTTTTTGTTTAAATCTATTGAGTCTAAAATTATCGCCGGAAAATATTCGTTTTCGTACTCAAAGCTGTAAACAAGTCTTACCCAAACCGGAGAGATTATTTCCTCCTTTCTTTTCGGTTGGCGTAAAACAATAAACTTTAAATCTCCGTAATCTTCTTTAGGAATATTTTCGATTATCTTTTCAAGATCAGAAACAGAACAGGAGTGATAACAGTTTTCGCGAAGCTCTTCAATGATAAATAAAAATTCGTGTCCATTTATTACTTTAGATTTTTTTTCATGCTTGCCAATTCTTTCGTAAAAAGACTTTAACGTTCCGTTAGGTGTTGAAATTTTCAATTTATTATTTTGACCAAAACCTTGATTTTCAGTCCCTATATTTTTGTTTCTTCTGGTCGCATTGTACATTTTCAGAGCGTAATTATTTTTCGAGATAATTTACATCAAACCATCCTTTATTAAACGTTATTTTTATCGTGTCATTATTCTGAAGATCAAAAATAGATTTTAAACCTTTTGAAATTCTATAGCGGTTAATTTTTTGAAGATCCTCTTTATCATGAATAGAATTTTCATTATTCAGCCAAAAAACTTTCTTTTCTTTATCATGAATTACTTCGTACGTTTTATTGATTTCCGTATTCTTCGTTTTTGAATTGATTAAAAGCAAAGCATTATCCACCAAAGAATGGAATCCGAAGTAAAATCCGCTTCCGAATATCATTAAACCCAATAAAATTAAAGGCACAGCTGAAAGCGTAATGTTTTCCTTGAAATGAAAATAATGATTCCGGCAAGAATAGTAAAAATAAAAACCGTGTATTTCCATGAAAACTCTTTGAAATTTTTTATATCGTCGTTTAAATACAGATCTTTTACAAAGGGTTCGAGAAAAAAATCCTGCAAAAAAATAATGATAATAAAAATAATTAACCAAAAATATTTTCTGAATAAAGCTTTTACATTGATGTTATGGTTATTAGTCATCCTTCTTATTCCGTTCTCTGGAAAATATGCGTCAGTTTGGAATTCTTAATAAAATCCTGAACAGAAGTATCTTTTGTAGCATTTTTATCCGTTAATTCAAAATAATAGATCATTAGATTCGGAAACTTCGGATCTTTGCAGACCACTTTAAAACGCTTAATCTTTTCATCGGTACTTAAAAAACTCAGTTCAGAACCACCACTCAACTTAATATTATTGACTTCGAAAGAATCTTTCCAGTTTTTTTGAAGTTTTGCAAATCTTTTCTGCGTTCTGTCACTGTCTTCGTTTTCAAATTTATCCACCTGAAATTCTGTCAAAAGCTGAGGATAAACCAATCCTTCTTTAAGCATCATTTCAGTAATTTTATCAGATTGATCAAAGAAAATCGTTTTATCGTCGAATTTTGCTGTATTATCCTTCAAAACAATGGTTCCGGCAAATTTTCTGTAATTTTTTTTCTTGTAATCGTTTTTAAAATGTTCGGTTACGGCTTTGTCTTTCGGTCCTGCCTTTTCAATTTTCTGCCCCAAAACATTCATGGACAGCAGCAAAGAAAGACTTAGTGAGAATATAGTTTTCATAATTTTTTTACTTCTGATATTTTCTATTAAACTTGTTTAAACTATTTAAGAATTAACCACAAAAGACACAAAAGACAATGTTAAAGCGAATTTCTATAATAACCAAAGTACTCAAAAAGAATAAAAATCAAAGATTTTTAAAAACTATTGTGCCCTTTTTGATTTGTAATGATCAACTTTAAATAAAAGTTTAGTTCATCTTTTGTGACTTTTGCGATTAAATAAAAGTTTAAACAGACTTATTTTAGTAAATTTTTTAAGGCATCTTTCAGATCCGGAAATTCAAACTGAAAACCTGCTTTCTGGATTTTTTCCGATGAAGCTCTCGAACCTTCCAGTAAAGCCTCAGAAAGTTCTCCAAACATCAGTTTTAA
Organism: Chryseobacterium sp. C2(2020); assembly: GCF_014218915.1. Taxonomy (NCBI): domain Bacteria; kingdom Pseudomonadati; phylum Bacteroidota; class Flavobacteriia; order Flavobacteriales; family Weeksellaceae; genus Chryseobacterium; species Chryseobacterium sp. C2(2020). The sequence continues at coordinate 62,950 of NZ_JACLCT010000025.1, read as the reverse complement.
AACAAAAGCGGGAACATTAGGCATAAATAGAGGTTTTTGAAGCACTTCCGCCATATTTTTTGTCAGATTTTCATTCGTTGTATGTTGCGGTGAATTCGCATTGAATGCACCATCCAGTTCAGCATTTTTTAAAGCAAATTCGTAAATCGAACAAATATCATTAATATGAATCCACGGCATATATTGTTTTCCCGTTCCGATTGGCGAGCCGATGCCCATTTTTACAGGCGGAAGCATTTTTTTTAAAGCGCCGTCTTTTTCCGAAAGCACCACCGCAGTACGGATTTTCACGACTCTTTCAGCAACATTTTGTTTCTTAAAATCATCCGCAGCTTTTTCCCACAGAACTACCACTTCACTTAAAAAGTCATTTCCTGGACCATCATTTTCAGTAAAAATTTTTTCCGTTGTTTTGGTTCCGTAATAATTGATTCCGGAAGCAGATATGAAGGATTTTAATTTGATATTATTTTTTTGCAGAGTTTTTAAAAGCAAACCTGCAGAATCTACACGGCTTGAAATCAGTTCTTTTTTTCTTTCATCAGTCCATCTTTTCTCCGAAATATTGGCTCCTGCAAGATGAATGATATGCGAAACATTCTCAAAAGCTTTTTCGTCGATCATTCCTTTTCTGATGTCCCATCCAAAATCGTTGCTGTTCTGTTTTTTTCGCGTGAGAAAGCGTACCGTATAATCTTTCTCAAGTTTTTTAGATAATTCTTTGGCAACCAGTCCGTTTGCGCCCGTGATAAGAACAATTTCTTTCATGTTTAAAAATCTTTGTTGTTTCTAAGCCTGATTTTTTACGATCAGAACAAAATCATCTTCTAAAAGTTTATAGCCGTAATCGTAAATAAATTTATATTCTGAGCCGTTTTTATAAACTTTCAGATTTGTGAAATAATCGAAATCAAAACCTAAGCCATCGAGCTTGGATTTGGCAATTTTTGTTTTTCCTTCCGTATTCACTTCCGTCAGAATTCTGTAATTTTTGCGGAGTTTGTTATTGATGTTCCGCATCAGATTGCTGGAATCCTTGTTCTGTTTGTTATTGTAGGCATTTCGGCAGGCATCATTACAGAATTTTTTGTCGGATCTGCCGATAATTTTTTCGCCGCATTCGAGACAATTCATACTTTTTTCATTTTGTGTGGATGTTTGTGTTTTTTCTTCAGTAAATATGTAAACTGGTTATGATTCGGATAACTTCTGTTCGAAGTGATATTATTGAAAATTAAAGCAATAATTAATAGAATAATGCATCCAGAAAGAACAGGAGAAAGAACATACCAATATCCCAGTTCTGGAATTTTTCCTGTAGAACTTACCGCGATTAGTGCAGTAGCTCCGCCGGGCGGATGCAGCGTTTTCGTGTACTGCATTAATACGATGGAAAAAGCAACAGCTAAAGGTGCGGAAAGCCAGATAATATCCGGAACGATTTTATAAACCGTGACTCCTACCAAAGCCGACAAAACATGTCCTCCGATTAAATTTCTCGGTTGCGCAAGAGGGCTTTGAATGGCTCCGTAAATTAAAACGCTTGAAGCTCCGAAAGAACCGATTAAAAAGATATTTTCTGTAGCAGACAAAGTGTGTGACTGGATGAAAGCAATCATTCCTATTCCGAAAAATGCTCCCAAAAACGACCAGAAATGCTCTTTATAATCTACAAGTGTCTCTTTGTATATTACATATTTTGAAACCCGAAATGTTCTTTTTATTGTCTTCTTCATAGCATTTCAAAGATACAAAATTATCCGTTTGCAAACGACTACAAACGAATTTAAATAGTTTTCTACCGACTCCGGTTCTGAAATTCAACAATCTTTGCCACAGAGATTTGAGAAAAAGATAACGTCTCTTATCTGAATGTTAAATATAAAAAAATATAAAGTTATGTCACTAAGAAACAAAGTTACCCTAATCGGATTTACAGGAAAAGAAGTAGAAATCATCAGCTTCGATAACGGAAATGTAAAGGCTGCCGTTTCCCTTGCAACATCAGATCACTACACCAATGCAAAAGGTGAAAAAGTGGAGGAAACGCAATGGCACAATCTGGTTGCTTTCGGAAAAACCGCTGAAATATTCCAGAAATACGTTCCGAAAGGAAAAGAAATTGCTGTGGAAGGAAAACTTACTTACAGATCATATGACGATAAAGACGGTGTAAAAAGATACATTACAGAAATTCGTGTAGATGAAATTCTTTTGTTGGGAGGAAAATAATCTAAAAATCGTAAGCCATGAAAATAAAAGTTTTTAAAATAGGACTGGATGACAGACATCTTGAAAAAGATCAAAAAACACTGGAAGCATTTCTGGAATCACACGATATCATAAAAGTAGAAACTGCTTTCGTTCAGGACGAAAAATACTGGTCGGTTGTTTTGTATTTTGATGAACTGAAAATCGTTCAGCAAAATGTAGTAAAAGATTCTAAAACGGCAAAATATTCCGCAGAAGATGAAGCCTTAAATAGTGATGAATTAAAAATACTGGAAGCACTGAAATACTGGCGCTCCGAGAAAGCAAAGGAGCAAAATCTGCCAAGCTATTTTATTGCTTCAAACAAAGAACTGATGTCTGTAGCCAAATATAAGCCTGCAAAAAAAGAGGAATTGCGCGATATAAAAGGTTTTGGAAAGCATAAAATAGAGAATTATGGTGAAGAGATTTTGGAAATATTGGAAAGTATATGATCTTCATGTATTTTTAAGTATTTTCAAACCTCACAGGTTTTTTAAAACCTGTGAGGTTTAGTATTATTTTCTGATAAAGTTTAAACGGGTTTATGTGTAGTAAAAGTCCTTTCAATTCCTTATTTTTGCAGCTTATACATATTAATATCATTTATTTATCATAAAATGAAACCAAGTTTAGCAAAAGGGACGAGAGATTTTACGGCACTGGAAGTAGCAAGAAGAAGATATATCATCAATACTTTACAGAAAAACTTCGAGTTATTCGGATTCCAGCCATTGGAAACACCGAGTTTTGAAAATCTTTCAACATTAACGGGAAAATACGGAGAGGAAGGAGATCGCCTGATTTTTAAAATTTTAAATTCGGGAGACTACACTTCCAAAGTAAATCAGGAAGATTGGGAAAATAAAAATCATCAAAAACTGACTTCTCAAATTTCTGATAAAGCCCTTCGTTACGATCTTACGGTACCTTTTGCAAGATTTGTGGCAATGAATCATAATCAGCTTACTTTTCCTTTTAAAAGGTATCAGATTCAACCGGTTTGGAGAGCGGATCGTCCTCAAAAAGGAAGATTCAGAGAGTTTTACCAGTGCGATGCGGATGTTGTAGGAAGCGAAAGTCTTTTGCAGGAAGTAGATCTGGTTCAGTTGTATCTGAAATCTTTCGCGGAGCTTGGAGTTTCTGTAACCATCCACATCAACAACCGTAAAATTCTTTCCGGATTGGCAGAATTTGCTGGAATTACCGATAAATTAATTGATTTCACTGTAGCTTTGGATAAATTAGACAAAATCGGAAAAGACGGTGTTGTAAAAGAATTGCTGGAAAGAGGAATTGCTCAGGAATCGATTGACAAACTGGATTTCCTTTTCAACCAGTCGGATGATGCGCTGGAAAATCTTCTTCAGTTAAAAGAAAAGTTCGCAGGAAATGAAACAGGATTGAATGGGGTAGAAGAGCTTGAATTTGTGATTACACAATCTTTAAATCTTGGAATTGATATTCAAAACCTTGTTTTTGACATTACTTTGGCAAGAGGTCTGGATTATTATACTGGAGCGATTTTCGAAGTAAAAGCAGATGAAGTTCAGATGGGTTCCATCGGCGGCGGCGGAAGATATGATAATCTTACGGAAGTTTTTGGCGTAAAAAATATTCCGGGAATCGGTATTTCTTTTGGTCTGGACAGAATTTATCTTGTCATGGAAGAACTCGGACTTTTCCCTGAAGAAGCTACCTCTAAAGTAGAATTTCTTTTTGCCAATTTCGGAGGAAATGAAACGGTAGAAGCCTTAAAACTGATCAGACAATTGAGAGAAAAAGGAATTTCCGCAGAAATGTATCCCGAAGCGGCAAAGATCAGTAAACAGTTCACCTATGCGGAGAAAAAAGGAATTAAAAATCTGGTATTTTTAGGCGAAGAGGAAATTAAAAACGCAACGGTAACCTATAAAGATCTTGAAGCAGGAGAACAGAAAACGGTTTCTCTGGAAGAGTTTTTGGGATAAAAATAAAATCAGAAAACTAAAAAGCATCATTAATCCTGATGCTTTTTATTTTCAGTTGGTACGATTTAGTTACAAATTTGTATTTTAGAAAATCATAAATTGTTTTATGCTTTTTTTAAACTTTTAAACATGAAAACCAAATGAACAATATTTGTGGATTGTGCGGAACGCCTTTAACATCTATGGATACGCTTTTGGGCGAAAATAAACTGGCGGACAATCATATTCTCTGTAACAAATGCCTGAATGAGGCTTCCAATATCAATAAGGATGTTGTCAATAATCTGCAGCAGTTTTTCCTGCCTGAAATCAGGGGGATTATTTTGCAGGGAAAAATTGGCGAAACTGAAAATTTTGGATCGTCACAAACTTCAAACTTTCAGAGTCCTGAAACACCGTCTTTTGGATTTGGAGGAACAATGACCAGACTTGATGATATTCAGGATCAGATTGTTGCCCTGAATGCGAGGTTAAGCATCTTTGTGAACAGCGAAGTAAAGGAACTCGTTCATATTTTAGAAAATAATGAAAAGTTAACCGCTATTGCAGAAGGTCTTACCATACCTGCAAAAGTGGAGGGACTTTTATTTTCTACGCAGAGAAGAGTTGTTTTTATTGATAAAAAACTTTTTGGAAATGTACAGAAAGACGAATATCTCTTCGAAAATATCCGTTCTGTAGATCATGTGGAAAGTCTTTTGTATTCAACCCTGAAAATTTTCTCTAAGAACGGTTCCGCGGCAGAATTTAAGCTTCATAATAAAAATGACGGAAAGAATTTCTGCAATGCGGTTAATCAATATCTGAATGGTACGACCAGTCAGTCTGCTTCACAACAACAACAACAACAACAACAACAAATTCAGTCTTCGTCTTATAATTTGTACAATATGCCGGTTTCTGAGAATCCTTTTCAAAAGCCTGCCGATTTAAATCCGGTACAGCAAAATTCCGGTGTACCAAAAGAAGCACCTGAAGTTATTTTTGAACAGTTGGAAAAACTTGGAAAACTTCGGGAAATGGGCGTTCTGACGGATCAGGAATTTACAGAACAGAAGAAAAAATTATTAGACCGACTTTAATCTCTGTTTTTTTAGCTAAAAACTTTTGAAAAACTAATTTCGGAATTAACGGCAAAAGGGACAAAAGATAATGTTAAAGCGAATTTCCAGAATAATCAAAGCACTCAAAAGAATAAAAATCAAAGATTTTTAAAAACTATGGTGAGCTTTTTTTATTTATCATGATCAACTTTAAATAAAAAATTGAGTAGATCTTTTGCGTTTAAATAAAAGTTCAAACAGACTTTAAATCAAAAATTAAAAACGGGTTAAATATAATAATACATGACAATGAACGATCATTGCGGATTGTGTGGAAAAAAACTGACTTCAATCGACACGATGTTGGGCGAAAATAAACTGTCTGACGGAAATATCATCTGTAATTCATGCCTTGAAAAAGCGAGTGCGATGAACGAAGAATTGCTTTCGGATCTGCATCGCTTCAGCTTAAAAGATCTTGAAAATCTCCTCCAAAACGGAAAAATTGAAATTGCTCAAGAGGAAATCGTTCAGGAAAATATTGACGAAAATTTACCTTCAATAGCAGATTCAGAACAGAATGCGCTTTCAAAAGATCTTTATAAAAAAAGACTGAAAGAGATAAAAAAGCAACTGGAAAGTTTGAGAGCCAATCTTTCTTTGTTTACAAAAGGAGAAATTAAAGAACTTCCGTATGTTCTTGATCTGGATGAGAAAATTTTAGCGATTATAGATGCTCAGTTCGCCAAGACTACGGATGCGGGAATTTTGCTCGTTACGCCCAAAAGAATCATTTCGGTTTCCAAAGCGATGTTTTCTCCGGCAAAAGTGAATGAATTTCTCAATGATAATATTCTTGAAGTAAGCTTCGTCAAAAACTTTGTGTCGCCGAACATCAGAATTCATACAAAAGAAAAAACGGTTGAGTTTGAATCGTTCTTCAACAAAGATTATGCTCAAGATTTTTACCATTTCATCAGTAAAATATACAACAAAGAAGAAGTTTCCAAAGCCTCATCTCCGGAGCAGAATACTGTTTCCGAAAGCGTTCTGGAACAACTCGAAAAATTAGGACAACTGAGAGAAAACGGTATTTTAACAGAAGAAGAATTTACATCACAAAAGAAAAAACTATTAGAAAAACTATGATAAAAGCAATTTTTTTAAAATATTCAACGGAAAATGGTCTGCGCCGTTTTTTATTTCATGTGTCGGTATTTTTTGCTGGATATGGATGCTTATTTTGCCGGTAAATAAAATCATCTGGAATTTATGCTTCATAACGCCGATAATGGTTGCTTTGGGGCATATTATTTTAGGAATATCAAAAATTTTTAAGAAAAGATTCAAAGAAGGTCTTGTACAGGTCGTTCTTTCGGTCGTCTTTATGTTTATTACGGCTGTTTTCTTTACGGTTCTGCTTCCCAAAAGTCCTTACAAAGAATACAAAGGAGATATTTACAACCCCAATAATGTGAAAGTAGATATGCCTTTAAAACTATCTTTTAGTGACGAAAAGCCATTATTTAAAGTCGATAAACCGGAAATGATTCTTTATGATTATAATCAGCCCGGAACCTATAAATATCAGGTTTTCCTTAATAAAATTGAAAAAGGAACTGTTTATCTGAAAATGTTTGATCTTACCACCAACAGAATTTTATCTGAAAAAGAAATTGCAAAAGATACTAAAGTGAAAGTGGAAAATCCTGGTGATGAACTGAAAGAATTCCCTCTGAGTAAACAGTTTAACGTACAGGAGGGAGATTGGGGAGATTATTACGGAAGCAGGGTGGAAGTGTGGTTTAAGCCGGAAGATGCTTCACAGCCTGAAAGAAAGCTTTTGGTTAAAAACTATGTGATTCAGGGTTGGTAATTTTAATATTTTAAAGCTGATTAAGAAAACTGTTTTAAACTAATTTCAGAATTAACCGCAAAAGGGACAAAAGACTTTAGTGGATGTATGTAAAGTATTTCAAAAGTCTGCAAAGAAAAAAAAACTTTGATTTTTTTTAACTTATGTGCTCTTTTTTCCATTTAGGTATTAAATTTAAATAACTAATGTGTTAAAATCTTTTGTGGTAAAAAAGTTTAAACAGGTTTATCAATAAAACTAAAAAACAATGGAAAATTATTTAGAAATTAATAAAAATTCGTGGAATGCCAAAGTAGAACCTCATCTCAAATCCGACTTCTATTTTGTAGATGAATTTTTGCAGGGAAGAACTTCGTTAAATTCAATTGAATTAGATCTTTTAGGAGATGTAAAAGGTAAAACTATTCTGCATCTTCAGTGTCATTTCGGGCAGGATTCTATTTCGCTGTCGAGAATGGGCGCAAAAGTTACGGGAATCGATTTATCGGATAAAGCCATTGCAGCAGCAAAAGATCTGGCTCAGAAAGCAGGAACCGATACAGAATTTCTCTGCACAGATCTGTACAGTCTTCCCGATGTTCTCGATCATAAATTCGACATTGTTTTTACAAGTTACGGAACAATCGGCTGGCTTCCCGATTTAGGAGAGTGGGCAAAAATCATTACTCGTTTTCTGAAACCGGAAGGGAAATTTGTAATGGCAGAATTTCATCCTGTAGTCTGGATGTACGACGACGATTTTAAAGGCGTACAATACAACTATTTCAACGAAAAACCGATTGTGGAAACCTATGAAGGAACGTATGCAGATCAGTCTGCGGATATTGTTCAGGATTATGTTATGTGGAATCATTCTCTGGCTGAAGTTCTTCAGAATTTAATTAATCAGAATCTTCAGATCAAAAAGTTTCAGGAATTCGACTGGTCGCCGTATCCATGTTTCAGGCACGTTGAAGAATTTGAAAAAGGAAAATGGAGAATTCCTCAGTTCGGAAATAAAATTCCTTTGGTTTTTGCCATTGAAGCACAAAAAAAATCATCGTAATAAAAACTACGATGACTTTCCTGTATATATGAATGTTAAAATAAACTATTTATGGTCTAGCTTACTGCTTCCTGAGCCTTATTCTTAAGATCTTCCGCTTTATCCTGAGCCTGAGAAGCTACGTCGTTGGCTTTATCTTTTACCTGCGAAGCAACGTTGTTGGCTTTATCTTTAAGATCATTTCCCCATTTGTTTAGGTTGTCTTTTGCAGTGTTGATCTTATCTTTCACTATTTGCTTATCTTCTTCAGAAGAATTTTTGTATTTCCAGTATGCAAGTGCTCCTAATCCTAATAACGCTAATAAGCCTTTTGTCTTATTTCCCATGATTTCTATTTTTTTAAGTTAATATTAAAGTTTGATGTTAGTAATCATGTAAAATTTGTGCCAAAAAAATAAATAGACTTATAAAATAATGTTAAATTTAATTGAAAACTTCATAATTTTCTCCGTCAAAACTTGCAAAAACCATAGTAGGATAAGAATCTTGGTGGTATATATTTCCGTTTTTATCAATAGCAATCGCACCTGCAAAGCCATCGATGGTTTTTAATTCGTCGAAAGTTTTTGTAAACGCTTCTTTTATCGTCATACCATCGGTAACTCGGGTTACAATTTTCGTTGCAGTGGCATTGCTTACAATATCTTCACCCACTCCGGTACAGCTTACCGCACAGAAAGAATTTGCATAATTTCCGGCAACTGTTGCCGAATCGGATATCCTTCCCGGGATTTCAAAACCTTTTCCTCCGGTGGAAGTGGCAACGGCTAATTTTCCGTCCTTATCAATCGCTACACAACCTACAGTTCCTTTTCCGCCATTTTCAAGTTTCGCTTCATATTCTCTTCTCCTTTGCGGAATTTCAGTTGAAAAATTCTCGAAACCATGTTTTGTAGCATAATTTTTTGCACCGCTTCCTCCCAAAACCCGATCGTCTTCTTTCATCAGTTCTTTCGCTACAAAAACAGGATTCTTCACATCCTGAATATTGATAACACCGCTTAATTTCTGCGTTGCTCCATCCATAATCGCTGCACTCATCCTGATTACGCCATCGCTTTGGATCTGCGAACCGATTCCTGCATTGTACAGCTCATCATCTTCCAGCAAAGAAACGGCGTAGGCAACGGTATCAAATGCCGAGTTGGATTTTAAATATTCAAATGCTTTCTGAGCAATGCTTTTTAATGAATTCTGTTTGGCTGTTTTTACTTCGTGGCTCTGGTCGCTTTCCGAGAAAAATCCGCCGTGGATGATTATTTTCATATATTCTGATGTCGTTTATATTTTATTTGGAGCTTACTCCCGCTATCCACTGTATCTTTTGGGTTACGGACTCCGCTTCGCAACCCAAAAGGATGCCGTTTCTATCGGGGCTAGGATTTTCCTGCATATTTCAATCGTTCACTGTGCTTTTCACTGTTCACGAATCTTATTTATATTGCAATCCTGAAATTCTTTCTATCCACGATAAAATTAAGCATCAATCCTTATTGAAAATCTTGGATTTTCCTGCGCCTTAAAGATTTGAGACGAATAAAAATCTTGCTTCTTTGCGTTTTCCAACAAGAATATTTTATTTAAAAAAGTTCGTTGTAAATATCTAAAATTGTCACAGGAACAATTTACCATTTACCATTCACATTCTACTTTTCCTGTGGAATCGGATTAAACTGAGAGTTCTCAATCGTCAGCGTTTTTGTCGTAAGATCATAATGATCGTTCATCGACATTACGTGAACCGTTAAATTATCAATAGAAATAGGTTCTCCAAGATTAATATTTGTAAGATTGGTGTCTTTAATAAACCTTCCGTCCACCAGAATCACCAGTCCCGAACCTACCGCAGTCATCACATCATTATGGATGAACAATCCGGTATCTTCTCCCAGACCGATCCCCAGAGTTCTCGGATTGTTTACCACCGCCTGAAAAAGTCTTCCGATTCTTCCTCTCTGTACGAAATGCGTATCGATAATCACGTTATCAATCAGTCCTAAACCCTGAGTGGTTTTAATTTCTCCTTTCAGCAAAGCTTCGGAACTGCTTCCCTGATAAATCATATTCTCCGATGCCGCAGCGGCTCCGGCAGAAGTTCCTGAGTAGATGAAATCCTGTTCCTGATATTTCAGTAAAATGGTATCGTGAAACCTTGTTCCGCCAAGAATTGAAGTCAGTCTCAGCTGATCTCCACCTGTAAACATCACCACATCTGCTGCATTGGCTCTCGCAACAATAGCATCAGAATTCGCTTCCTCACGGTTATGAATATCAAGGATATTTACATTTTTAGCGCCTAAAAACTCGAAGGCTTTTTTATATTCGGAACCTACAATTTGCGGAATCTGAGAGGCAGTGGTGATAATCTCAATAACGGAATTCTCTTTCAATTTAGATTCATTAATAATCTTTCGAAGAATTCCCCTCTCAAAAAAATTCAGGTTTTTTTCTACACTTTGATCAAAATCGGTTTCTGCAAAACTTCCTTTGTTTACAGCACCTCCGATAACAATTAATTTTCCAACAGGTTTCATCATAGGGTGCAAATTTAAAAAATAATTAACATTTGAGAAAGGATTAAGAGGGATTGATAATCAATAAGTGAAAATAAAATTTAAAAAGCAGGTATGGGAAGTGATTGTGAGAATATTTAAGTTTTGCAAAAATTAAAATTGGAGCTTTTTTTAAGCTATCGTGATCTTTTTCTTTTATAATCAGTATTTTGAACAAAAGTTTAACTCATCTTTTTGTTATTTTTGTGGTTGTGTAAAAGAATAGAGTTATTTTTTTAATAAAAGTTCAGCCAATTCCTGTCTTTAATCCCATCAAATAAAAACAATGATGAATTGTTAATTGCAGCCATTGAGCCGAATCTTAAATTCAATATACATTTTACACAGTAAATTTCTAAACCAGATCACCAATGTTTCACCCTCATCATTTATTAAAGTCCCTGTTTTTATTCTTAAGTTTTTTCTCCCATGCCCAGATTTCCGTAAGCGGAAATTTTTCTATGAAACCTGATTCTTATGAAGCCATGGTTATTGACAGCAGTTATCAGAATATTTACTATAAAGCAGAATTTGTTAAAGATCCCAAAAAGAAAAAACTGGAAACAACCTGTGTTTTGCAGATAGGAAAGAAATTTTCTAAATTTTCAGATTTTAATGTATTGCGCAAAGATTCTTTAATGGAAAAATACAGTCATTTGGAGAAAATAGGAGCTAAAGAATTAGGTCAGTCCCTTAATTTAGCGGAAAAATGGAGAAGTATTTTAATTAAAAATTTTCAGGAAAATAACATTACGGTACAGGATAAAACAAATATTACGTACCAATATGAAGAAAAACAGCCCGCTCTCGACTGGAAACTTGAAAACGAGACCAGAGAAATCCTTGGGTATATATGCCATAAAGCCACTACGAAGTATCGGGGAAGAAAATATACAGCATGGTATTGCAAAGAAATTCCCATTAACAACGGTCCTTACATTTTTCAGAATCTTCCCGGTTTAATTTTAGAATTGGAAGACAGCGACAATAATTTTCATTTTACAGCCATTGCAATGGATAAAAAGGTAAATGCAGTCTATCTGAGAAATGAAAAAAGGATTCTTCATATAACCCGAGAGCAGTTTAGAAAAGCATTGCAAACATATCATGACAGTCCCGGCTTTTTTCATGGAAAAGCGTATAACGAAGATGGCAGCCAGATCGCTGTAAAATCTCCTCCTCTTCCGTATAATCCCATCGAATTGGAATAAGTTTCAGCGGAGGATAAAAGGCATTGTCTCTACAGAAAACAGCAGTTTTCCAAGCGTAAAAACAGATTGATCTTTCTGAAATAGATTTCAGCTTAAAGGTAAACGCAATTCATCCCACAGAGAACAGCATTTTGATGGACGAAAAACCCTGTTGATCTTTGTGTGCAGTCATTTTGTCCGGAGTCTCCAAATAATTACCCTGCAAACCAAAGGTTTTGACCTGATGAAAAATCTCATTCACTCTAGTTTACAAGTTATTCAATAAATAATTAACTTATTGACTTATCTCTTTTACTAATAAACGTTTCGACATGTTCAGGCTGACAATGTTTAAACATTGCGGTTGGTATTCGAGGTGTCATCCTGAGCTTGGCGAAGGCTCTCTGTTAGAAAACGCTTGCTAATTTTTAATACCATGAAGAACAAATTTTTTCTAACCCATATTTTTTATTTGCTTACCATGAGTAAGGATGATTCTCTTTGGCAGATACTATTATTGCTTAGTTTTCAATGATTTGGAGATATACTGAAAAAGTGAAATAAATATCATTATTGAAAAATATGTTTAACTATATATTGAATTTGTAATAAAAATTATTATATTAGTATTAAATTAAAAACCAATAACCATGTATATCAAACAGGAAGAATATCTTCCGCTGGCAAAAGACCTTATCGCCAGTTTCAGCAGAGACCTTTTGCTTTTTGCAGAGGAAGATCACAATTATACGCAGGCATATAAAGATGCTTTTCAGTCGAAAATTAAAGAAGTAGAGCAGAAAGAAGCCAGTAATACAGCTTTGGTGCAGCAGAAACAGGCTACTCAGGCTCTGTATCTGTTAGGAGAAGATCTGAAAAACCTCTTAAAAGTTTAAGAATACGCATTGAAAGAGCTGGAATTCCCACTAACCTCACCACACAGATTCTGACGGATATTAAGAAACGTAATTTTGAAGGAGTAGGCAGCAAGCTTACAGATCTTATTTCATTAGTCAATGCCCATCTTACGCTTTTACAGGATAAAGGAATGAAAAGTACGATACCTCAGGATTTGCAGGATTTTCAACTGGCTATTGCCGCAAAAGCCGATGAGCAGACCCAGTTAATGAAAAAGGTAGCAGGAATCATCGGCACTCAAAAAGAACTCTACGACGGCTTATACAAATATATTTCTGAGATCTGCGAAGATGGCAAATTAATCTTCGAAGGACAGCAAAAAGCCGATGAATATATCATCAAAAGAATGCTCGCCAAGCTGCATGTGGATAAGGTGAAAAGTGGGGAGGGGAATTTAGGTTCGTAAAATTTATTGATCAGAAATTATGGAAATCCGAATGTCTAATAGGAATTTTGAGAATAAAATATTGAAAAACTTTTAATTATTATAAAAATGGAAAAGTTGAATTTTAAAAAAATAGTTATTATATCATCTATCTTTTTGATTATTATATTATCAGTTATCTTATTTCCTTTATTATATTCTAAAAATTGGGTTGAGAGAGGGCAGATTGGAGATACTTTCAATATTATAAGTTCATTCTCTACTTTAATAGCATGTATAATTGGCTTAATTACTTTTATTTTTTATAGTCAGGAATTAATAGAACAAAAAAAAGAAATAGATTTCACCTCAAAACGACAAAATGAAATTGAAAAAAGCTTACATGATATCTCATTAACTTTAAAAAACAATACTATAGATTCGAGAAAAAATTTAGAAGTAAAATCTTATTTGAATATTATTGAAATGAAGAGGAACCAAATTCAAGAAGCAAAATTAAATGGGTTAACTAACACAACAATTTCTAATCTAGAAATAGAATTAAATGAAAATATATCAAAACTTGAAAACCTTTTAAAATCAATATAATTATGTATTTACTTAATAGACAACAATTAATTAGACATGCAGAAGACACAACGTCTAACTATTTAACAATTTATAATTTTCTAAAGAAAAATCTTCAACACACATCATATTATTATAGACTTGGAGATATACTTACGAAATTGTTAATAGTCCTGATGACAAAGAAATTAAAAAACTAACTAAATTAAAACCGATATTAACAATCGAACCTAATCAGTATATACTTGTTAGATCAGAAGAAATTTTTAGATTGAGTGATAAACTAAAAGCAATGGTTGGTAGTTGTGGTGAATCAGTACAGAATGGATTAATTATAAATCATAGTCCATTTATAGATCCTTTATATGATGGATATTTAGAAGTTGGAATAAAGAATGTTTTAAATGTTTCAGTTCATATAAAAATGTTAGATATAATTGGGAAATTATCATTTTTTGACATTTCAGATACATACCCTATTGAAATTGTTCCAAAATCAATACAAGCAGAAAAATTTGCAATTCGCTCAAATTATGAGTATTCAGATGATGGAATTAAATATCCAGATGAAGAAGATGATAGTGAAATTTATAAGAAGAAAAGATGGAATAGATAAAAATTGCCATCAACAAGTAATTGTCAGCAGCGGAGCTGAAAGATTACGATTGAGAATTTGTGCAGAGTTTAGCACCAGTAATTCTATTTAACATTTGTGCAAAAAATCCCCATATTCGCCAATACTTAGACCATTGGCAGCAATCTTTAAACTAAAAGAAATGATGGAAAGTCTTATAATTGAATCAACAGATCTCGTAACCAGTGAGAAAATTACTGAATCTGCATTAAGAGATCCTGATTTCAGTAATCGGGAAGGTTATAATATCAATTTTCTTAATACAAGTTTGCCTTTACCTATGGTAGATGATAACTTAAGATATCAAATAGCAATTAACCAGCAGCCCAGCAAAAATGGGAAATTATTTCTTGACTACACAAACTTTAGTGTGTTGTTCAACAAAGATAAAAAGCTGCCATTTTATTCTGCAGTTAATATTGAAGGTAAGAGTAACGAAATAGCAAGAGTTCATGATGAACGTGGCAGTAACCCTTGGCGTATAGATAATCGCCTTAAAGTGAATGGCAACAATTTTCAATTTACTAACGACGACTATGCAAACTCTGGTTTTCAACGCGGTCACATGGTTAGATTTTATGACCCAGCATGGGGCAAAACAGAGGATAAAAGAAAAATAGCAATGGGAGATACTTTCCATTTCACAAATTGCTGTCCTCAAGTTGGAAAATTCAATGCTGGCTTATGGAATGACTTGGAAGATTACTATATGGCACGTAGTATTTTTCAAGATAATAAAATTTCCGTTTTTACTGGTCCGATTTTTAATAAAGCAAAACTCATAAACGACTTGTTAGTTCCTTTAAACTTTTGGAAAGTAATCGTTTATAATAAAGGAAATGAAATTGAAGCAATTGGATTTTTGATTAGTCACGAAATTGCAATGCAAAAAATGCTGGATGAAGTAATGTCATTGGAAGTAAAGCGTGTCGATCCATCCTTAAAAGCAGAGGATATTGAGAGGCTCTTCAATAAAAAGGATTTAAAAAAATGGACAGTAAAAATTAAGCTTATTGAGGAAAAGACAGGAATAAAATTTGGACTCAATGATGTAGATATCAATAGAAATGAAAGGCTTTTATTTTATGCAAATACAAACCATATTAATCACTTACATCTTGCTACAGAATTTGACGAATTCATTGCTAAAAATGAAACAAGTGACTTAATAAATGAAGTTAAAAGAATGAAACAGTTAATGAGATATAACAGATTTGTAAATGAACAGCAGAAAAGAAGCGTTGATTATACCAAGTTTATTCAAAACATATAAAAAATATACTACTTGTAGTCGTAGCTTGCAAAAAGTGTGGAAGAAGTGCTTCTATCAAAGATTAGTGTAAGATTCAACTTTAGTAATTCTATTGAATTTTTCGTAGTAACAATTATGACGGAACAATTGACTTTATCGCAGCTTCGTTTTTTGACATTAGAAAGTCAGGGATTAACAAAGCCATACAAACTATTCTATGGATTTAAAAACAGAATCGTTTTTCCATAATTATTTTATGGCAGATTGGTTCAGCTATTAAACGTTTTTAGAATACCTTTATTTAATTTTTTACAGAAAGTTTGTTTAAACTCATTTTAAATTTAACCGCGAAAGAAATAAAAGACTTTATTGGATGTATGTAAAGTATTTCAAAAGTCTGCAAAGAGAAAAAATCTTTGATTTTTTTTAAACTTATCTGCTCTTTCTTTTCATTTAAGGATTAAACTTAAACAACTAAAGTGTTACAATCTTTTGCGGCAAAAAAATTTAGACAAGTTTAGATGTAAACAGCTAACATAAAACGGTTGTTACTAATCCTTATTAAACAATCTTTAATGACGGCAGACATCCAACAAGGTTTCAATTGTATTGATCTTTATTCCTGAGATTTTGAAATTTTTAATATTTTTTATTCATTTTTTACTAAATGTTTAACTGTGGTATAGTTTCGTTTCGGGTTTTACATTATCTTTGATTTTAAATGGAGTTATTGTTAACAAAAAAAATGCAAATAGACTATGAAAATTGAGAAGATACAGGCGTTACGGGGACCAAACATTTGGAGCATCAGAAGAAAGAAGCTGATACAGATGAGATTGGATCTCGAACAAATGGAAAATTTCCCAACCAATAAAATTGACGGTTTCAGAGAAAGAATAGAAAAACTGATTCCCTCTTTGTTCTCTCACAGATGTTCCGAAGGAGTAGAAGGCGGTTTTTTTCACCGTATCGAAACGGGAACATGGATGGGACACGTTATTGAGCATATCGCGTTGGAAATCCAGACTTTAGCCGGAATGGACGTCGGTTTCGGAAGAACGCGTGAAACAAAAACTCCGGGAGTGTACAATGTCGTATTTAACTATATCGAAGAAAATGCAGGAATTTATGCTGCAGAAGAATCTGTAAAAATTGCTGAAGCTTTAATAAAAGGGGAAGAATATGACTTAAATGGCTGTATAAAAAAACTGAAAGAAATCAGGGAAAGAGTGCGTCTCGGTCCTTCAACAGGAAGTATCGTGGAAGAAGCCGTTTCCCGAAGAATTCCATGGATCCGTCTGGGAACCAACTCTTTGGTTCAGTTGGGTTATGGCGTGAATCAACAGAGATTTCAGGCGACTATTACAGGAAATACAAGTTCAATCGCGGTAGATATTGCCTGTAATAAAGAATTAACCAAAAAAATGCTCCATGATGCGGCAATTCCGGTTCCTATCGGAGATTTGATAGTTGATGAAGAAGGATTGAACAGTGTCATTAGAAAAATTGGCTATCCTGTCGTTATCAAACCACTGGACGGAAACCACGGAAAAGGTTCTTCAATTAATGTAAACGACTGGGAATCTGCAAAAATAGGTCTTGAACACGCTCAGAAATATTCAAGAAAAGTTATTGTTGAGAAATACATTACAGGATACGATTTCAGGGTTTTGGTCATCAACAATAAGATGGTTGCCGCTGCAAGAAGAGTCCCAGCTCACGTTGTAGGAGATGGAGAACTGAATCTTCAGCAATTAATTGATAAAGAAAATAAAGATCCGAGAAGAGGTTACGGACACGAAAATGTTTTAACCGAAATCCTAATTGATAAAGATACTACCGAGCTTCTTGAAAAACTTCAGTATACTCTGGAAACCGTTCCGCAGAAAGGAGAAGTGGTTTATCTGAAATCAACCGCCAATCTCTCTACGGGAGGAACTTCTATTGATGTTACCGATATGGTACATCCGGAAAACATTACCATGGCTGAAAGGATTTCAAAAATCATCGGTCTTGATGTCTGCGGAATTGATATTATGGCTGAAAATTTAACCCAGCCTTTAAAAGAAAGCGGAGGTGCCATCATTGAAGTAAATGCAGCTCCCGGATTCAGAATGCACTTGGCTCCAAGTGAAGGGTTGCCGAGAAACGTTGCGGCTCCCGTCGTAGATATGCTGTATCCACAGGGAAAACCTTTTACGATCCCAATTATTGCCGTAACGGGAACCAATGGTAAAACAACCACAACAAGATTAATTTCGCATATTGTTAAAAGCAACGGTTACAGAGTAGGTTTCACCACATCGGACGGAATTTATATTCAAAACACGATGTTAACGAAAGGAGATACAACAGGACCTCTTTCCGCTGAATTTATCCTGAAAGATCCAACCGTAGAATTTGCCGTTCTGGAAACTGCAAGAGGCGGAATTTTACGTTCCGGTTTAGGATTTTCTCAGTGCGATATCGGTGTTTTAACCAATATCAAGGAAGACCATTTGGGAATGAACGATATTCATAACCTGAAAGATCTTACCCGAGTAAAAAGGGTAGTGCTGGACAGCGTGAAGAAAAACGGATGGAGCGTGATGAATGCCGATGACGAATATTCCATGAGAATCGTGAACGATCTTCATTCCAATGTAGCTATTTTTAGTATGGATGAGAACAATCCGCACATCAGGAAATTTGCAAAAGAAGGAAAGATTACCTGCGTGTATGAAGAAGGATTTGTAACGATTAAAAAAGGAGACTGGAAGATCAGGATCGGAAAGGCTAAAGATTTCCCGATCACGATGGAAGGAAAGGCTAAATTCATGATCGAAAACGTTCTCGCAGCAAGTTTGGCATCTTATCTTTATGGTTTCGGGATCGAGGATATTTCGAATTCTTTAAGAACATTTATACCAAGCGCACAGCTTACTCCGGGAAGATTGAACGTATTTAAATTCAAAAGCTTTAAAGTGCTGATCGATTTTGCGCATAATCCTGCAGGGTATGAGGCAATTGAAGATTATCTTAAAAATGTAGAAGCAACGAAGAAAATAGGGATTATTTCTGGGGTAGGAGACAGAAGAGATAACGACATTAAAGAGTGCGGAAAAATTGCAGGAAGAATGTTCGATCACATTATCATCCGAAACGAAAAACACCTTCGCGGAAGAACCGAGGATGAAATCAACGGTTTAATTATCGAAGGAATGCAGTCTTCCGGAAGAGATGTGAGCTATGAGATTATACCAAAAGAAATTGAAGCTCTGAAACACGCCATGGGAATGGCAGAAGAAGGAACCTTCATTACCGCTTTAAGTGATGTAATTTCCAATGCGATTGATCTGGTTCAGGAATATCAGGCAAGAGAATTGCTTGAAGATGATAAAATATAATGTAAATACAGTTTAAAAGTTTCGGCGGCATCGAAGATGCCGCCGAAACTATATCTTGAAGTCAAAAACAATTATTGAGTAACTTTTAGAATTCCGTAATTTTTAGGTTCAATTTTTTCATTAAAAGTATCATAAGAATCTGCTCTCCATTGATTTTCGTGATATATAAATGATAAAAATTCAACCCAGTATTTATTTCTTTGGAAATTGATTTGCAGATTGTCTCCATCTTTTGGTTCATAGTCAAAATCAAAACAGTTTTTATTATTGAGTTGATCCAGTACAAACTCTTCAGTAAGGAATTGACCAATCTTTCCACTTGGCATATTTAAAAGTCCCATAATACCAGTATTGTCTTTAAAACCGGCAAATTCATATAAAATCCAGCTAAATGGTTCCTTGGATTGCAGCAGTTTTTTATTGTGAAACTTTTCTAATCTCTTATGAATATTTATTAATTCATGATCTTTAATTTCCAGACAAGTACAGAATTTCAAATTATTACTAACTTCACACATCTTTCGTTTTAATATCTATTCCTCTGCAAAAAACGCATTTGAACTTCCGATCCAGATCGCATCCTTTTTATTGAAATCTACATTTACCATGGCAGCTTTCGTCATTCTGCCCAGATTTTCCAGTAGAATAGGACGTTCGTCATTTTCGCGCCAGATATACAGTAATCTGATCTCTGCTTTTGAAAACTCTCCGTTGATATCTTCAAAAATCGGCTCATAGTTTACCTTTCTCTGCAAAATATAGTTTTCTTTATCCTCAATAGCATCAGTAATTTCCTTTGTCGGATTTAAATTGACTCCGCTTCCTGCAAAAGAAAATAAAGGTTTTAAAACGAAATTTTCAAGGCTTTCGCTTTCCGGAAATTCATGCAGGAAATAACTTTTCGGAACAAATTGATGCTGTAAAAGTGGAAGGAGGAATTTAGAAATTTTAAAAAACCAGTTCGGATGCGTAACCCAGGTTACATCAACATCTTCACGGAAATCAAATTCAGTTTTCAGATCCGGAATTCTGTCTAATTCGTCAAAAATAACACGGTTGTAAATTCTTCTGATCTCCGTTAGTTTTCCATCGTTTTCGTAGAATAGTTTTCTTCCTTCTTTTTTCACTTTGGTTAAACAAACCGTTTTTATTCCCAGTAATTTTTCAGTCAGAACAAAATCAATGGCAGTTTTTTGCTTTTCAGGATAAATTTCAAGAAGAATTACATTTTCAGGATTTTCATCACCCAGAAGTAAATCCTTCATGTAATTTTTAAAATCATCATGAGGCATTTTATTTTGCAGCTCCGAAAGAAAAGGGTAGACATCACAGAATGTCTGCTCAAAAACCTTCTGAAATGCATACAAAGAAGGGAAAGCCTGAAGTTCGATCAACTGAGGTTCAATCTCGCCGTTTTCACTCTTGCAGATCCCGAAATCTATGGTGAAAAAGTGAGGTTGCTTCGTGTCATTGGGAACTCTGCAGTTATCAGGAATCGCTTTTTGTAGAGTTTCTTCAGGAAGATTCTTAATCTGGCTGATAATGCTCTCGCTGGCGTCAATAAGTTTAGATTCAAATTCTTTTGTCAGAAATAAAGGACTTTCGGAAATTCTGAATCCGGTTTCCAGACCACTTTTCTGTTCTAAAATTTCTTTAAACTGATTGTATTTTTCCTGAGAAAATTCCTGATTAAATTGCTTTCTGTATTTTAGAATCATAATTCTTTTTCTTTTTGTGATTTAAAAAATCGGACAGTTTCTGTGTCCGATTTTTGTATTGATATTTTCGTTTTATTAAAAATTTAAGCCATTGCTTCTGCCTGCTTCAAAACGTTTTTTTTTGCAAACTGTAAGAATCTCGGCAGAATCTGAGCCTGAGTAAGGATGATTTTATCTTCATCATCCATTCTGTCCACGGTTTCAAGATACTTTTCCATTCCGAAATTTTCAATCATCGCCTGCTTGTTCTTTTCGTCTTTCAGATTTTCAATCATGCCTGCAGGATTTGCTTCCGGATGAAACTGTGTTCCGAATATTTCCTCCGAAAAACGAATCGCCATTACCGCTCTTTCAAGGTTAATGTGTGGGCGGAATTTTTCAATAGCCACGATTTTCATACCCAGTTCCTCAAAACGGTCATGATCCGGTTCAATAAACTGATACGCTCTGGAATCTACTGCATAGAAAGGATCGGGAAGGTTTTTAAATAAAAATTCCTGTTCTCCTTCCTCGGTTTTATGAACCGGCATTACTCCGAAAGAATACGATTTCCTTTTGCAGATATTTCCAAGTTTCCAGTGAATACTTGCCAACTGAAAAGAATGACAGATCAGAAACAGATACTTTTTGTCGTCGCTGTACCGGTTATGTTCAAAAACATTATCCAGAAACTGAGCAAATTTATCCTCCCATTCAATACCTTCTCTGTGCGGATCTCCGGGACCGCCTGAAGAAATAAATATGTCGAAATCCTCAACATTGGGCATTTCGTTTTTAAATCTCACATCAAATGTTTCAATGCTTACGTTTTCCTGAATACAGCTCTTTTTAAATGCTTCGGAAATTTCTTTAATATTTTTAAAACCCTGATTCACATGATTGTTGTTCATGTCCAGCAAAGCAATTCGAATATCATTCATACGACTTCATATTTTTTACAAAGTTACCAAAAAAATTATGAAGCGGTTTCTCCGTGTGTGATGCCGTACTCAGTTTCCGAGATCATATAATCCACAACTTTGGTAAGGTCTCCGGTTTCATTGAAGACTTTTAGCTGTCGGTCTGCTCCGGTTCCGTTTTCAAGAATGGTCCATGCATATTCAACCTCTTTTCTGCATCCTAATTCGTCCACCACATCATCAATAAACTCAAGAAGTTCCTTTAAGAGATCAGGATATGGAACAGATTCTTCTTTTCCGAAATCAATTAAGTGAGCTTCAATTCCACTTTTGGAAGCACGCCATTTGTTTTCATTTAGCAATAATCTTCTGTAGCTTCTGAAACTTAAATTCTGCTGATGAAGTTTGTAGATTTTTGCAACCAAAGCCTGCATTATGGCAGCCAGACAAACGGTTTCATCAATTCTCATCGGCATATCGCAGATTCTGAATTCGATTGTAGGGTAGAACGGGTGAACTCTGAGATCCCACCATATTTTTTTAGCATTATCAATGGTTCCTGTCTTTACCAAAAGGTCTACATAACTGTCAAATTCAGCTAAAGAATTGAAAAAACTCGGAATTCCGGTTCTTGGGAATTTTACAAAAATTTCCTGTCGGTAAGACTTAAAACCTGTATTTCTTCCGATCCAGAAAGGAGAATTCGTTGATAGTGCATAAACGTGCGGAAGGAAATATCTCATCACATTCTGTATTCTTACGCCTTCTTCGCGATTTGGGATTCCGATATGGACGTGAAGCCCGAAAATTAAATTCCCTCTCGCCACATCACCCATGTCGTCTACAATTTTAATGTAACGCTCTCCGTTTGTAATGGTGTTGTGTTCCCAGTTGGAGAAAGGGTGCGTTCCGCCGCCGGAAACCCGAAGTCCCTGTTCATGGGCGGTTTTTATAAGATGTCTTCTTAAATTCGTTAATTCGGCTTTTGCCTCCTGAATATTCTGGCAGATGCCTGTCTCCATTTCAATCATGGATTCATGCATTTCATGCTTTAAATTTTCACTTAAAACAGCTTTTCCGCCTTCAATAATTTTCGAAACATGAGAGACCAGATCCCGGCTCTCAACATCAATAATCTGATATTCTTCTTCGATTCCAATAGTAAATTGATGCATTTTTTTTCGTGCTTTTTGTTGATATTCTTATTTTACAGAATCTTTTACGAAAGTTCCCCAAGAGATGTTTGGTTTTCCCGGAACATATTCTTTTGCTTTTTCGATCGCTAATTTTGCTGCGTGTTCTACGATCCATGCAAAATTTTCTTCTCCTACAGAATTTTTGTCTGCATCCGGAGCCGGATTACAGAAGTCGATTGCATAAGGAATTCCGTCTCTTATGGCGAATTCTACCGTGTTGAAATCGTAGCCAAGCGCTTCGTTCATTTTGATGGTGTAGTCGTGAATTGTTTTTAATAATTTCTCCAGTTCTTCACCCTGCGTCTGATGTGTAGTTGCATATCTCAGATGATGAGGATTTCTCGGCTCATAAGGCATGATATGAACATATTTTTTGCCTAAACAGTAGACTCTGTAATAATCGTCAAAGATAATTTCTTCCTGAACCATCATAACCAACTGCTCAGTTTCGCTTAACTTCGACCAAAGATCTTCCGGATTTTCCACGCGGTATACGTTTCTCCATCCGCCTCCGTCATGCGGTTTCATATACGCAGGAAAACCTACATAGTCAAAAATATAATCCCAGTCGTGAGGGAATTTCAGGTTTCTGAAAGAGGTTTCTGAAGTGTTTGTCGGTCTTTCGTGAGACGGAAGCAAAACTGTTTTCGGAAGCGGAATTCCCAGTTTCGTCATTAAAGCGTTATTAAAAAACTTTTCGTCTGCGCTCCACCAGAAAGGATTGTTGATGACATAGGTTCCGTTCAATGCTGCATTTTTCAGGTACGCTCTGTAAAAAGGAACATCCTGCGAAATTCTGTCGATAATTACAGCATATCCGTAATCTGCACCCTGTTCAAGTTTATCAATATGTACAGGTTCTGCGATGATTTCTCCACCTCCCAATTCGTTAACTTTATCAATAAACGCCCAAGGAAACGTATCTTCCATACCGAATAGAATTCCTACTTTTTTTGCCATAAATGTATTTTTTAATGTTGTATTTTAATGTTAAATTTTAAATTATTTTTAAGAGAAAAAGGTTCCGATAAAAGTTGGGAAAACCATTCTCCAAAGCGGCCAGTCGTGATTAATCCACTTTCTTTCATCATACCAGAAATCAATACCTTTTGAAGCTAAAATTTCTGCCATTTCCACGTTTTTATCTTTGCAGATATCTTCATCCGAAGTGCTCAAAACAATATGCATATGTTTGTATTTCCATGCTTCATCATTTCTTACAAATTCACGCGGACAGTTGAAATAAACCAGCTCATCGGAATAGCCGTCCATAAAATTTCTAATGCTGAATGCTCCTGACAGACAGAACAGATGCGAGACAACGTCCGGAAAACGGAAAGCAAAATTAGCCGCATGATATCCTCCGAAACTTGCTCCCGCTACCGCAACGCGGTGCGTCTTATGAATTTTCTGAACGTAAGGAACAAATTCCTGAATCAGAAACTGAACATATTTTTCATAATTTTTAATCCTTTGCTGAGGAGAAATATTGTTGTCATAAAAACTCCATCCGTCTATGGTCTGAACATTGTAAAGTTTAACTTTTCCCTGCTCTATAAACCAATTGATGCTTCCGTTAAGATGAAAATCATGGTTTTGGGTATATTGTCCCTGTGAAGTCGGAAACATGATGATCGGGTAACCGTAATGTCCTGTAACTTCCACTTTAAGGCTTGTTCCTAATATATGTGAATAATAATCTGTATGCTCTATCTGTGGCATTTTTTTTTCGTATTTGGGTTTAATCAGTAAATTGATAATAAGGTCTGCCTTTCCATTCTCCCGATTTAATGATTTCTAAATTAGGGATTAAAAAAGGATTTTAGGGTAAACTTAATTTTATAAAATCAATAATTTCTTGATGTTAATTTCTCTGTTCAAATTATGACATAGGTTTGTCTTTCGGCGGAAGAATATTCAGTAATTCAGCATGAATTTTTTCTGCTGCCGTATCTAATCTTTCCTGTACGACTACCGAATCTTTCGATTTGTAAACGATTCCGACATGATAATCGATAGGCAGGAATTTTACAGCCTCCTCACATTCAAACTGATTGTAATCCGGCTCTTTGTCTTTAATTAAAGCGACAATAAGCCCTGAATAATATCCTGTAGGTTTAGAAACCTCATAGTTTTTTCCTCTTAATAAAGCATCTTCAATTTTCGCCCATTCTCTCCAGATATTGATGCTGCTCGATGCTTCCACAAGATCCGGAATATGCGCTCCACCCACTCTTGAAGAAGTTTCAAGAAAATAATATTTTCCGTCGTCTTTGCTGCGTATAAATTCTGTGTGAGTCGCTCCGTTAATCAGTCCGAAATTTGATAAAACTTTCGAATTTACCTCTTCAAGAGCCTTAAATTCATCAGAATATCTTCCGAGCGTTTTTGTTCTGAAAACGCCTCCTTCATGAGAAACCTGCATCGGCGGAGCCAAATATTTTGAGGCAGAAGTGAAAACAATTTCTTTATTAAAAGTAAGGCTGTCTACATGATACACATCTCCCGGTTTGAAGCTTTCCAGAAGAAACAGGTGACGTTCTTCACCTAAATTATCAAGCGCCTTCCAGAGATCTTCTTTGGAATTCAGTTTTTTAATTCCTGAAGCAGAGGCTTCGGAACGTGGCTTTAAAACCCACGGTGCAGGAACTTTTTCAACGAAATGATTAACCTCATCATTATTAAAAACTGCCGTAAATTCAGGAACATTAATTCCGGAATCTTTTGCTTTCTGTCGCATGGCAAGTTTATCCCTGAAATAGCGGTGCGTAGTCTGTCCCATCCCCGGAATTCTGAATGTTTCGCGGATAAGCGCAGCCTTTTCCACATCATAATCGTCCAGAGCAATAACGGCGTGTACTTTTCTGGTCTGCATGAGATGAGAAAATCCCTGAACGAGATGATCCAGATTCCAGACAGAAGGCTTTACCTCAGGCATGTAAAATACCTCATCAATGGCGTGCCACGGCCAGTTTTTTTCTTTAAGATTTTCGGATGTTACTAAAATAATTTTATTACCGAGTTTTTTCATTTCATCCATGAAATCATAACCCTTGTAATAGCACGAAATACATACTATTGTTTTCTCCTCCATACAATGTTTTTTAGTTTTTGATGAACTTTCAAAAATAAAAACGTTTTTTTATTAATTATTTAATGTTAAAAATTAAAATATTGTGCGCTTTTGAAAATTCTATTTCAATTATACAGAGAATTTTTGTAATAAACTAATTTTTAGTGATAATTTTCGATTAAATCGGCTAATAATTGCACTCCAAATCCCGTTGCTGCCTTTTCTTTGGCATAACCTACATTTCCGAACGCCACTCCGGCAATATCAAGATGCGCCCATTTAGGATGGTTTTCAATGAATTGTTCTAAAAATTTAGCCGCAATAATGCAATCTCCGATAGGTTTCATCGAAATATTCTTAATATCTGCCACATCCGACTTGATATCGTCTTTCCAGACATCCCAAAGCGGTAAATTCCAAAGTCTCTGATTGGTTTTATCGCCGGTTTTTATCAAAAGGTTTTTCAATTCTTCATTGTTGGAAAACAGAGCTCCGCACGTATCGCCAAACATTCTTACGGAACTTCCCGTAAGCGTGGCAAGGTCGATCAGAAAGTCAGTTTTGAAGTTTTTCGCCATATAAGAAAGTCCGTCGGCGAGAATCATTCTGCCTTCTGCATCGGTATTGAGAACCTCAATTGTTTTTCCATTGTAAGCCGTAATAACATCACTCGGAAGAAATGCATTTTCAGAAATAGCATTGTCGGTAATAGGTAAAATAGCAACAATATT
The DNA here is from genome assembly GCF_014218915.1 of Chryseobacterium sp. C2(2020). Taxonomy (NCBI): domain Bacteria; kingdom Pseudomonadati; phylum Bacteroidota; class Flavobacteriia; order Flavobacteriales; family Weeksellaceae; genus Chryseobacterium; species Chryseobacterium sp. C2(2020). Next base: position 36,265 of record NZ_JACLCT010000025.1, on the reverse strand, counting down.
AACCGGAAGCTGCATTTCTGCGGCATAAATCAGCGTTCCCAAAACGGCTGTTGCACCGCCCATGTCCGATTTCATATAATGCATATTGTCCGGATTTTTCAGAGAAATTCCTCCTGTGTCAAATAATACACATTTTCCGACCAAGCCGAAAGTGACTGCATTTTTAACATTGGTTTTGTATTCAATAATGGTGAACGCCGCGTCATAAGCACTTCCCTGATTAACTGAAAGATAAGCTCCCAGACCAAGTTCCTCACACTTTTTCCTGTTAAAAGAAGTATATTTTAAATCATATTTTTTAGCTAAATTTTTTAAATATAAACTGAAAGTATCCGGTTTTTTAAGATTGGCGGGCTTGTTCAGCCATTCCTGACAGGCGGTTTGTCCGTTGCTCAGTGCTTCAGCTTTTTTACTGATGGTGTCTAGTTTTTTCTGGCTTAAATTTTCAAAATGAAGCTCAAATTTAGCATTCCAGAACGCATGCGTTTTTTCGAAAGGATAATTATAGGTTCCCAATAATAAACCTTTTACAAATTCTTCAAATTGCTTCTCGTTCAAACAGTCGGCTATAACTAATGTCGGGACGGGCTGTACTTTTCCTTTCTGCGTCTGGGAAAATTTAACAGCAACCTGCTGAATTTCAAAATTCTGTAAAGTAGATTTTCCGATACCTATAAAATACATTATTCCTTCTTCATGGGCATTCACGAAAACTTCATGCTTTTTACCTGTAAAGAAAGTTGAAATGTTTTTATTGAAATTTTTGCTGGTTTTCGTCCATTCTTCTTCTGTGAAAAGATGAAAAACCTGCGTATAATTTTTATTTTTTTTGTTGATTAATTTCATAATTTAATTTTTAATGCTTTCCTGATGTGGTTTTACTTCCACCGGATTTTCTGTGTTGTTATAATAAAGCCATTCAATCGCTCTCGGAAATTCCTGCGACCAGTAAAATTCGCTGTGCGTACCTTCCGGATTGATGCTTGTTCTGAATTCAAAATCGAAAAGATTCTTTTTCTCCCAGCGCTTTAAATATTCTTCAAAAATGTGAATTCTTTTGACCATTTTCGAACCTTCCTGACCGCCTCCGTAAAGGTAGATTTTTGTTTTAAAAGGAACCCTGAAATTCATCATCGGGAAATTGTTGTTCGGTTCTACCCAAAGAGAAGGGGAGAAAATCAAAAGCTTAGAATAGACTTCAGGATAAAGAAACCCGCTGTAAATGCTGATCAGTGCGCCAAGAGAACTTCCTCCGATCCCGGTGTTGTCACGATCTCTTTTGGTGCGGTAAGTCTGGTCGACATAAGGTTTCAAAGTATCTGTAATGAAGCGGATGTATTTTTTACCTTCCGATCCGTTCGCGACATTGTCGTTATCAAAAATATATTCTTTAATCCTTTCTTCGCTTCCGTGTTCTACTGCAATGATGATGACATCTCCACGACCGTATTCTGAGAGAATGGAAAGTTTCTTATCGATTTCCCAGTTTCCGTAACCGCTTCCTTCATTAAATAAATTCTGTGCATCCTGAAGATACAGGACGGGATATTTTTTGTCTGAAACATAATAATCATAGGGTAGAAGAGCCCATACTTTTCTGTAACGGTCAAGTTGCGGAATATAAAATTCCTCCGAAATAATCTCGACAATCGGAAAATATTCATCCTTAAAAGGTCCCCAGTTCAATCGCCATTTCTCAACAATGTCCGATGTTTTTCCTGCTGCTTTTGAAGCTTTTTTATTAGGAGTAATGCTTCCGTACTTATCGAGTTCTACATTTTCCCAGCCTCCTTTTGTAAATTTATACTCTACAATATCCGGTAAAAGGGCATCATCAATTTCGATAAAATAATTTTGAGAGTCTTTTTGGATCAGTTGAAAGTTGTAGTCTTTCGGATTCCAATTGTTAAAATTTCCTGTGATGTAAACCGTTCGTTCATCACTTTCTGCTGTGTAAAGTTCAAACTTCATCCGTGTTTTTCGTAAAATTAAAGCCTAAATTTATAAAAAATCTTTTTAAGACAAATCATTTTAAAACGATAAACACTGAATAAAAAAGCGTTATATTTGATAGAAACAAGTACTGCAAAGAGTTTAACATAATAATTTATTCAAAATTTATTAATGATTATTGCAGATATTTTTTGTAGTTTCAAGAAAAATATAAAAATTAAATCAAAACCGTGATGAATTCGGTTAAAACATATACTCTTTTTACGGATCATGATGTTTATCTTTTCAAAGAAGGTAAGCATTATAAGCTGTATGATAAATTCGGCGCACATTCCGCTGAAAAAGATGGAGTAAAAGGAGTTTATTTTTCAGTCTGGGCTCCCAATGCCAAGAAAGTTTCGGTAATCGGAAATTTCAACAACTGGAACCATAAAGACCACATCCTATTTCCGAGATGGGACGAATCCGGAATCTGGGAAGGTTTCATTGCAGGTTTAACGTGGGGAACTTTGTACAAATATGCTATAGAAACACCGCGTGGAGAAATTTTAGAAAAAAGTGATCCTTATGCTTTGAGCTGGGAACAGAATCTTCAGGCTGCTTCATTGGTTTCCACCACTTGGTACGAATGGAAAGATAAAGACTGGCTGGAAAACCGCTGGAAAAAAAATACGTTAAATGCTCCGTTGTCTGTTTATGAACTGCATCTGGGCTCTTGGGTAAGAGAAGGAAATGATCCGAAAAAGTTTCTGAATTACCGCGATATCGGGAAAAAACTCGTTCCTTATATTAAAGAAATGGGCTTTACCCACGTAGAATTTATGCCGGTGATGGAATATCCTTACGATCCGAGTTGGGGATATCAGATTACAGGATTTTATGCAGCGACTTCACGTTTCGGTTCACCACAGGATTTAATGTCTTTGATTGATGAGCTTCACCAAAACGGAATCGGTGTGATTTTAGACTGGGTTCCTTCACATTTTCCGGGTGATGCAAACGGTTTGCACAGATTTGACGGTTCTTACCTGTACGAACATGAAGATCCCAGAAAAGGCTTTCATCCCGACTGGAAATCATACATTTTCAATTATGGAAGAAATGAAGTGAAATCTTTTCTGATTTCCAATGCGATGTTCTGGCTGGAACGGTATCATGCAGACGGATTGCGTGTAGATGCAGTAACTTCCATGCTTCACCTCGATTATTCCAGAAATGAAGGAGAATGGGAACCGAATATTTACGGAGGAAATGTAAATCTCGAAGCAAAAGCATTTTTGCAGGATTTTAATACCGCAGTTTATAAAGAATTCGGAGACAATATCATCACGATTGCGGAAGAAAGTTCAGATTTTCCTATGCTTACAAAGCCTGTTCATGACGGCGGAGTAGGTTTCGGAATGAAATGGATGATGGGATGGATGCACGATACGCTGGATTATTTTAAAGAAGAACACGAAAACAGAAAGTTTCATCATCATAAGCTTACCTTCGCTTCCATGTACATGTATAATGAAAATTACATGATGCCTTTGTCTCACGATGAAGTGGTACACGGAAAAGCGAGTCTCATTTATAAAATGAAGGGCGATGAATGGCAGAAATTTGCCAATCTTCGCGCACTGTATGTGTATATGTTTACGCATCCCGGAGCAAAACTGCTTTTTATGGGCGATGAATTCGGACAGACCAGTGAATGGAATTTTAAGCAGAGTCTGGATTGGCATTTACTGGAATATCCTGTTCATAAAGGTCTGCAGACATTGGTGAAAGATCTTAACCATCTTTACAGATACGAAACGGCTTTCTATGAAAATCAGTTCAGCAGAGATGGCTTTGAATGGGTGGAAGCAGATGATCTGGAGAATTCCGTGTATGTCTATTTGAGGAAAGGAAAGAAAAAAGATGATGTTTTTATGGTGATTCTCAATCTGAAGCCTGAAGTTCTGGATTATAAAATTGGGGTGAATGCAGCGAGTCATTGGGAGATTATTTTCAATTCTGATGATGAACGGTATTCGGGAAGCGGTTATAAGCCTGAAATTTTCAGTGAACAGTTTGAGGAATACATGAATCACCAGAAATCCATCAGCGTAAGTCTGCCGCCGCTTTCAGGAATTATTTTGAAAAGAAAAGATAAAAAGTACAATAAGCATAACAGAATCAAACAACACAAAAAGTAATGATTCAGTTATTAGAAATTTTAGGAAAAGACTATGAAAGTCCCAAGGATGTCATTATAAGGACGGATTTCGACAGTGAAACTCTGGAGTCGTTTTCGAAAGCCGGAATTAATGCTCCTGTAAGCGATGGAAAATTCAATGGAGATTTATATTTTTTTACTTTTAAAATTGAAAAATATAAAATAGAATTTCTAAGAAACAAGATTTGTGAGATCGATTTCATTGGAGATAAAAATAAAACTCTGGAAATCATAGATTATCTTAGAACAGTGAAAGATTTTGAGTTTAAGTTTATCAGCAAACAGCAGGTTGAAGAAACGGAATGGGAAATAATGGATGACAATACAGAAGAGGAGAGTTTCACGGAATTCAAGAGAAAGCGTTTTGAATTTGATCCTTCTTCCCAATTTGATGCGAATAATATAGATAAATACAGCTTTATGGCTTTTCGGTCAGATGATGTAAACATTATAATTAAAGAAGAGTTTACAGAAAACAGACCCTTTTTTGTATTTGAGATTTATAAATCCCCGAATATCGAAGATTTTAATTAAGATATAAATAATAAACGAGAGAGAAAAAATGATCATTTATCATCTAAGTACGGAATGTTATCCGGTAGCAAAAGTAGGCGGTTTGGCAGATGTAGTGGGAGCTTTACCAAAATATCAGAACAAAATTAAAGATATTGATGCGAAGGTGGTTATGCCTTGGTACAACAAATCTTTCGTGCATGATCATGAGTTTGACATAGTTTTTGATGGCTTCATTCACCAGGGATCAAATATGCTTCAGGTGCAGGTTTTAAAGGAAAAAACCAATGCTTTGGGCTTTGAGCTTTTTATGGTAAGAATTCCGGGGCTTTTGGATCGAGATAATCCTTACGGATATTCGGATGAAAGTTTTCAGTTTTTAGCTTTTCAGCACGGCACGCTTCATTGGCTGAGTGCGATGGGAATTCGACCGGATATTTTGCATTGTCATGACTATCACACAGGGTTAGTTCCTTTCATGATTGAGCATTGTCCTGAATTTTCATTTTTAAAAGGGGTGAAAACAATCGGAACAATCCACAATGGTGAATATCAGGGAATGATGAGCTGGGAAATGGCGAATTATATGCCGTCATTCGATCAGTATAAATGGGGATTGCTGGACTGGAACGGATTCATAAATCCTTTGGCAAGTATGATTAAATGTGCCAATGCTTTTACAACGGTTTCGCAGGGGTATCTTGAAGAACTTTTTGTAAGTTTCAGAGGTCTGGAAAGCCTTGTTCGTGATGAATTCGGGAAAGCCTACGGAATCATTAACGGAATTGATACGGAAGTCTGGAATCCGGAAACCGATCCGATGCTGGATTTTAATTTTAACGTTAAAAATGCCATTGCCCAGAAGAAAAAGAATAAAGAAAGACTTTGTAAAGAATACGGCTTGAAGCCGGAACTTCCGTTGTTTGCCTTCATCGGAAGATTTGCCACAGAGAAAGGAGCAGATTTTCTTCCCGATGTGGTCTGGAAAAGCATTAAGCAGAGTTATGGTGCTTTAAATATCATGATTTTAGGCTCAGGAAACGCTTACATTGAAAATAAACTGAAAGAATACGATTATATTTATTCCAATTTCGCTCTGGATCTTGGATATAAGGAACATCTTTCCCATAAAATATACGCTTCGGCGGACTTTTTGCTCATGCCGTCGAGAGTGGAACCATGCGGTCTTAACCAGATGTATTCCATGAGATACGGAACCGTTCCAATTGTGCGGTATACAGGAGGGTTAAGAGACACGGTAGAAGATATTTCTACCGGAGGAGCGGGAATTAATTTTACGTTTCCGGGAGTAGACGATATTATTCATGCAATGAACAGAGCCTTATTGGTTTACAATAAAAAAGGTGAAATGGAAAATTTAATCCGTGCCAATATGAATTTTGACTTCGCATGGGAAAAATCAGCCGAAAAATACATAGCTTTATATAAGAATTAAAATTTTGAAGAAACTGTATTTTCTATTTACAATAATAATTGTTTTTTCCTGTCATCAAAAAGAGGAAGCGATGATCCATAAAGACGGATACTATTGGTTTTTAACTTATGGATTTCCAGATTTTCAGAGAGAAGAACTTGAAAAAACAGTTAACAAGAAATGGAAAATAAAAACAGTAAGAGTTGCAGGATGTGAAGTTACCCAAGAATTGGTGGACAGTGTAAGATCTGAAAATGAAAAAACAGATCTAGCTCTTCAAAAAAGATATGGCAAAAACTGGAAAGATTTATATGATAAGGATATTCAGGATTATACAATGAAACAGGTAGATATCATGGATGTTTTAATCACCAATAAAGTATTCAGAAAAGAACTGGCTAAGCATAAGATTGAAATTGATGATCTGGATAAAGATGCTGAAGAGTTGGGCAGACCGGACTTTTATAAAGTAAATATTAACAAAATATATCCTGAAAACGGGATTGCATTTACAGTAAATGTAGATTTAAAAAACAGAACAGTAAACCTAATAAAATAAAACGCAAGATAAACTATGAATCGCAATGTAATTTCCATTGTTTTAGGAGGAGGTAGAGGAACCAGATTGTTCCCACTTACGTATTCAAGATCCAAACCGGCTGTACCCATCGCGGGAAAATACAGATTGGTGGATATTCCTATTTCCAACTGTTTAAATTCAGGATTAAATAAAATTCTGGTTCTAACGCAGTTCAATTCAGCTTCATTAAATTCCCATATCAAAAATTCTTATCATTTTGATATTTTCAGCAAAGGTTTCGTAGATATTTTGGCTGCGGAACAGAACGTTGAAAACGACAGTTGGTATCAGGGAACCGCAGATGCAGTTCGCCAGTCGATGAAGCACCTTGAAAAGTACGATTATGATTATATCCTGATTCTTTCAGGAGACCAGTTGTACCAGATGGATTTCAGGGAAATGCTGAATTTTCATATTGAAAAAGGCGGCGATGTAACCATTGCCACCATTCCGGTGAATGCAAAAGACGCTACAGGTTTCGGAATTTTAAGTTCCGATGACGAGGGCAATATCACTTCGTTTGTGGAAAAACCGGGATATGATCTTTTAGAAGGATTAAAATCTGAAGTTTCGGAAGAAAATAAACATGCCGGAAAAGAATATCTGGCTTCCATGGGAATTTATATCTTCACGAAAAGCATTTTGAAAAAGATGTTTGATGAAGGAGCAGGAGATGATTTCGGAAAAGATATCATTCCGAATTCCATCGGAAAATACACAACATTAAGCTATCAGTATGAAGGCTACTGGACGGATATTGGAACCATTGAATCCTTCTATGAAGCCAATCTCGATCTTTGTCAGGACTTCCCTAAGTTCAATTTATTTTCCTCTTCGCCTGTCTTTACACGCGCAAGAATGCTTCCGCCGTCAAAAGTAAACGGTTCTTACGTAAGCAAAGCTGTTTTCGGAGACGGATGTATCATTATGGCAGATAAAATTGAAAATTCTGTCATCGGAAACAGAACCCGAATAGACAAAGGAAGTACCATTGTAAATTCTTATGTGATGGGAGCCGATTTTTATCAGGATACCACAGAAATTGTGAAGAACGACAGAAACGGACAGCCAAATATGGGGATTGGGAAATATTGTTACATCGAAAAAGCAATTCTGGATAAAAACTGCTACATCGGGGATAATGTGAGAATTATTGGCGGAAAACATATTCAGGACGGAGATTACGGAACCCATTCTGTACAGGACGGAATTATCGTGGTGAAAAAAGGAGCCGTTATAAAACCGGGAACTCATATTGGATAGAAAAGTAGGGAAGTTTGAAATTTGAATTTTTTTGGAAGGTTTGATTTAATTAAAATTTTTAAAAATTAAACAGTCAAATAATAAACTTCCATCATCCGTTCCTCCATCTTCCAACTAAAAAAATAATTAAAAACAGAGTGATCAGCATATTGGTCACTCTTGTTATTTTCTATACTTTTGTACAATGCGTTTTTTTAAGATCATAGCAGTAGTAATTGTCTTGTTAATTGGAGCTTATGCAGCTTCCATGTATTATTTTGTGGACGAAAGCAAAGATTTCAAAATAGAAAAAGAGATCGATTATCCTTTGGAAAAAGTCTTTTTGCAATTCAATAATCTACAACATTTTACAAGATGGAATAATTTCTTTACAAGTTCCCAATCTATTGATATCGATTATTATACACCGTATGAAGGGCAGGGAAGTTCTATTAGCTATGTAGACCCTAAAAACGATACGGATGGCGAAATGTTTATCCGTTACGAAAACCCGAATAAATCTCTAAGATATCAGCTTTTTGAAGAAAAAAATGAAAGCCCGACTGTTGTCGACGTTAAATTTAAAGCGGTGTCCGCTGAAAAAACCAAAATTACATGGGTTGTTCATACCCCGAAACTTTCTGTTTTAAGAAGAGTTGAAAATTTCTGGACCGAAGACCGTTTTGCCGAAAACATCAACAAAAGTATGGCAAATCTTAAAAATGTTTTAGGAAATAAAGTGGAAAAAGACAATCAGATGGCTTCAATAAAATACGACAGTCTGATGGTTGAAAATGAAGAAGAAAAATTATTGCTGGGAATAAACGTAAGTACTTCCAACAAAAAAGATGCGCTTTACAAGAATATTGTGATGAATTATAACAAGATTTACAATTACACCACAATGGATCTGGGCAAAAAAGAAGATGAATTCGGTTTCCCGATGCTCATTACGGATGCAGACAATTACAAAGACAAAGAAGTATCCTATTTTCTGGGGATTCCTCTGTCTAAAAAATTTGGGGTTACAGATAATAACTTCAGTTTCAGAACGATTAGTCCCACCCAGAATTATGTGATGTACTATAAAGGAAACTATGCCGGAAGAGTAAAGGCTATACAACAATTAATCCAGAAAGCCAAGAAAGACGAGATGCGTTTTAATGATATTCGTCAGACTTTTATAGAACGCCCGATGGAAGATCAGGATGTCAATATGAAGCTCTCATTATCAGTATTTAAGTAAATTTACAGAATTTATTTCTTTTATAGTTTTTTTAATAGTTTAAAGGCTGTTCAGAATCGGTTTTTTTTATTAAATTTGAAGCTTAATTCTACAAACAAATTTTAATAACAGATAAACTGTAATAATGGACAGATTTTCATTCCTAAACGCAGCTCATTCTCAGTTAATTGAGGATTTATACCAACAGTACTTAAAATATCCCGATTCTTTAGAACCATCATGGAAAGCCTTCTTTCAGGGTTTCGATTTTGCTTTGGAGAACTACGGAGACGATGATAACGTTCAATATGTTCAGGCTCCTGCAGTTTCAGCACCTGTTGTTCAGCAGGCAACTCAGGCAGCAACAAACGGAGAAGTTCCGGAACACATCAAAAAAGAATTCAAGGTAGTAAACCTTATTGAGGCGTACAGGACGAGAGGACATTTGTTTACCAAAACAAACCCTGTAAGAGAAAGAAGACATTATACGCCGACTTTAGACATCGAAAATTTCGGTCTGGATAAGTCAGATTTAAATACAAAATTCAACTGTGCGGTTGAAACAGGAATGAAAGGTCCTGCAACTTTACAGGATCTCATCACACATTTAGAGAACATCTACTGTGATTCTATCGGTGTGGAATATATGCACATCAACAATGTTGAAGAAAAAGATTTCATCAAGCAGTGGCTTCAGGTAAATGAAAACCACCCGAATCTTTCAGCCAACGAAAAAACGGAGATTTTATTAAAATTAAATCAGGCGGTAGCGTTTGAAAATTATCTTCACACAAAATTTGTCGGGCAGAAAAGATTCTCATTGGAAGGTGGTGAAACTTTAATTCCTGCTTTGGATCAGTTGATCTCAAGATCTTCTCAGTTGGGCGTAGATGAAGTGGTTTTAGGAATGGCGCACAGAGGAAGATTAAATGTTTTAACCAATATTTTCGGTAAATCTTACAAGCAGATCTTCTCAGAATTTGAAGGAAAAGAATTTGAAGAAGATGTATTCTCAGGTGACGTAAAATACCACTTAGGTTCATCCAAAAAAATCAAAACAGCTTCAGGAGAAGAAGTTTCTATTAATTTAACACCAAACCCGTCTCACCTTGAAACGGTTGCAGCCCTTGTAGAAGGAATCTGCCGTGCAAAAGTGGACGATAAATACAAAGATTATTCTAAAGTTTTACCGATCATTATTCATGGTGACGGAGCGATTGCGGGGCAAGGTATTGCTTACGAAGTTGCGCAGATGATGACTCTAGACGGTTATAAAACAGGAGGAACGGTTCATATCGTGGTAAACAACCAGGTTTCGTTTACAACAAACTATATGGATGCGAGATCTTCTACATACTGTACAGACGTTGCTAAAGTTACAGAATCTCCTGTAATGCACGTAAATGCAGATGATGCAGAAGCAGTGGTTCATGCAATCCATTTTGCGGCTGATTTCAGAGCGAAGTTTGGAAAAGATGTGTATATCGATTTGTTAGGATACAGAAAATATGGTCATAACGAAGGAGATGAACCAAGATTTACACAGCCTAATTTGTATAAAACAATTTCCAAGCACCCGAATCCGAGAGAAATTTATAAAGATAAATTACTGAAAGATAACGTAACATCCAACGATGTGATCGCTAAAATGGAAACAGAATTCAAAGCACTTTTAGATAAAGACTTTGATGCTTCCAAAGAAATTGAAAAGAACGTAATGGACGTTTTCATGGCAGATGACTGGACGAATTATCCGATTGGGAAAAGAGGAGCAGTTCAGGAGCCTGTTGATACAAAATATGATCTTGAAAAGCTGAAAGAACTGGCTGTTAAAATGTCTACACTTCCTGCAGATAAAAAGTTCTTAAATAAAATTACAAGACTTTTCGAAAACAGATTAAAAGCGATTGAAGGAAACTCTTTAGACTGGGCTCTTGGAGAATGGCTGGCTTATGCAACACTTCTTGTTGAAGGTCACAATGTAAGAATTTCCGGTGAAGATGTAGAAAGAGGAACATTCTCTCACAGACACGCAGTGGTAAAAACAGAAGATACTGAAGAAGAATACATCCCTTTAAGACAGGTTTCTGAAAGCAGATTTGATGTATTCAACTCTCACCTTTCCGAGTATGGAGTTCTTGGTTTTGATTACGGTTACGCAATGGCTTCTCCTAATACGTTAACGATTTGGGAAGCTCAGTTCGGAGATTTCGTGAACGGTGCGCAGATTATCGTAGACCAGTATCTTGCAGCCGCAGAAGAAAAATGGAAAATTCAGGACGGTTTGGTAATGCTGTTGCCTCACGGTTCAGAAGGACAGGGAGCAGAACACTCTTCAGCAAGACTGGAAAGATTTTTAACCCTTTGTGCAAACGAAAACATGGTGGTTGCAAACATCACTTCTCCTGCTAACTATTTCCACCTGTTAAGAAGACAGTTGAAATGGTCATTCAGAAAACCATTGGTGGTAATGAGTCCGAAATCATTGTTAAGACATCCGAAAGTGGTTTCTCCGCTTGAAGATTTCGCTAACGGAGGTTTCCAGCCGGTTTTAGACGATCCTTCAGCAGATCCTAAAAAAGTAGAAAAATTAGTACTTTGTTCAGGTAAATTATACTTCGAATTATTGGCTAAAAAAGAAGAATTGAACGCTGAAAACATTGCACTGGTAAGATTCGAGCAGTTATATCCGCTTCAGACAGATGCTATAGAAGCAATCTTCGAAAAATATTCAAACAGAAAAGAATTGGTTTGGGCTCAGGAAGAACCGGAAAATATGGGAGCTTGGTCTTATATCCTAAGAAACTTCAGAGAAACAGGAATCAATGTTATTGCTCCGGTTCCAAGTGGTGCTCCGGCTCCGGGAAGTCACAAAATGTTTGAGAAAAATCAGAATGCAGTAATCAACAGAGTATTCGACAGAAACGATGCTCCGGTAAAAAGACCTGTAACTGCTTAATTAAAAATAATAATCAATAAAAAAATAAAAAATACGATATGTCAGTTTTAGAAATGAAAGTTCCTTCACCGGGCGAATCAATTACAGAAGTTGAAATCGCAACTTGGCTTGTAAAAGATGGTGATTATGTAGAAAAAGATCAACCCATCGCTGAAGTAGATTCAGATAAAGCTACTCTTGAATTGCCTGCTGAACAAAGTGGTGTAATCACTCTGAAAGCTGAAGAAGGTGACGTTGTACAAGTAGGACAGGTGGTTTGTTTAATCGATATGGATGCTGCAAAACCTTCAGGAAGCGCTGCTCCTGCTGCTGAAGCTCCAAAACAGGAAGAGGCTCCTAAAGCGGCTGAACCTGTTAAACAGGAAGCTCCGGCTCCACAACCTGTAGCTGCTGCAACGCAGACGTATGCAACGGGTGCTCCTTCTCCTGCTGCTAAGAAAATTCTTGACGAAAAAGGAATGGATGCTTCACAGGTTTCAGGAAGCGGAAGAGACGGAAGAATCACCAAATCAGACGCTGAACTGGCTGCAGTTCCTGCATTGGGAGGAAATCCTGTTACCGCTACAGGTTCCAGATCTACAACAACAACTAAACTTTCAGTTCTTAGAAGAAAAATCGCTCAGAGATTAGTTTCTGTGAAGAATGAAACGGCAATGTTAACGACTTTCAATGAAGTTGACATGTCTGAAATCTTCAGATTAAGAAAATTATATAAAGAAGAATTTGCTCAGAGACACGGAGTAGGACTTGGTTTCATGTCTTTCTTTACAAAAGCGGTAACAAGAGCTTTACAGATGTATCCTGATGTAAACGCATCCATCGACGGAGATTTCAAAGTAAACTATGATTTCTGCGATATTTCAATTGCAGTTTCAGGTCCGAAAGGATTAATGGTTCCTGTATTGAGAAATGCTGAAAATATGTCTTTTGCAAGCGTTGAAGCCAACATCAAAGATTTAGCGACTAAAGTAAGAGACGGAAAAATCACGGTTGATGAAATGACAGGCGGAACATTTACCATTACAAACGGTGGAACTTTCGGATCTATGATGTCTACACCTATCATTAACCCTCCTCAATCTGCAATCTTAGGGATGCACAACATTATCCAGAGACCTGTTGCGGTTGACGGACAGGTGGTAATTCGTCCGATGATGTACGTTGCGATGTCTTATGACCACAGAATTATCGACGGAAAAGAATCTGTAGGATTCTTAGTTGCAGTAAAAGAAGCGATCGACAATCCGGTTGGTATCTTAATGAACGGAGACGAAAGAAAAGGTCTTGGATTATAATTATTGATAAAAATTATAGTATAAATATAAATCTCGCCTCAAAAAGGCGAGATTTTTGTATCTCTTGTAATAAATACTAAGATGATGTTTTCTAAAATGACCTCCAATATCAAAGTTTCAGTAATACCTGAATATGATAGCAAAAACAGTTATCCGTCTGAAAACAGACACGTTTTCAAATACAATATCGTTATCGAAAACGAAGGCAGTTTTCCTGTAAAAATTCTTAAAAGAAAATGGCTGATCTTCGACGTAGGCTTCGGATATACAGAGATCATCGGAGATGGCGTAATCGGATTGACTCCTGAGATTCCTACAGGCGAAAATTTCGCTTATTTCTCCAATGTGATGCTTCGTTCCGGAGTGGGAAATATGAGCGGAAAATACCTTGTAAAAAATATGGAAACGCAGGAAAGCTTTGAAATTGATATTCCTAAATTCAATCTTTTATCAGAAGTTTTAAGCAATTAAAATTCCAAAATCTGGAAATTAAATTCTGCATTCTGGAATTTGTCTGTTTCAATTCGAAGGAATAGCAAAAAGATTAAAGTTTTTTTATTTTTAATTTCATCACATCATTCACCTCTTCATTGCTTGTGAGAAACAGTTTTTCGAAAGCCAGTAAAGATATTTTAGCACAAACCTCTGCATCGTCACCCGCTCTGTGATGGTTAAAACTGATCTGGTGGTATTCAGCAAGATGTTTTAATCCATATCTCGGAAGATAATTCCATGATTTTTTAGCTAACTGAATACTGCACAGGTAGTTGAGTTTTGGAGTGAACATTCCATAATGATTCAGGCATCCGCGAAGCACACCTGCGTCAAACCCTGCGTTATGGGCAATCATTAACGTTCCGTACATCATTTCCTCTACTTCATACCAGATTTCATCGAAAGTAGGAGCGTCTTTCACATCATCCGGAAGAATACCGTGAACATCCACATTAAAAGGACTGAAATAAGGAAAACTTGGTGGTTTGATGAGCCATGTTTTGGTCTCAATGATTTTTGAATCCTGCACAACACAGATTCCAAGCTCACACGCGGAATTTCGCTCGTGAGTTGCTGTTTCAAAATCTATTGCGCAGAAATCCATAAATAAAGTTTATAGTTTATTGTTTTAAGTTAAGGGTTTAAATTTTCTTTTTATCCCCTAAAAAATGTTTGAAAACAAGCCATTTGGCTTGGTAATAATCTGATTTCTGATGTTTCTGACGGCGTTTTAAAGTTCCGGGAATCTGTGCGTAAAATCCGAAATGTCCTCTTAAAACTGCCCAAAAATGGGAAATTCCATTTTTATAGGCAAAATAAAATGAGGCAGCTCCGTCAAGGCACAATCTGAAAAAAATCAGCCAGATTAATTTTGGAAAAGGAAGATTCTTTAATAACATCGAAAAGTTATTTCGGATGTTTAGAAACGTTTTCTGTGCACTCTGCTTGTTTAAAGTTCCTCCGCCAACATGATATACTTTTGATTTTCCGGTGTAAAAAACTTTCTTTCCCGAATTAATCAGTCTCCAGCAAAGATCAATTTCTTCCTGATGTGCAAAAAACCGTTCATCAAAACCTTTCTGCTCCCAAAAATCTTTGCTTCGAATAAATAAACAGCATCCGGAAGCCCAGAAAATTTCCGTTTCATCATCATACTGCCCTTTATCTTCTTCCAGATCATCAAAAACTCTTCCTCTGCAATACGGATAACCTAGATTATCGATTAATCCGCCTCCTGCACCCGCAAATTCGAAGTAATTTTTATTGTTGTAGGAAAGAATCTTAGGCTGGACCGCGGCAATGGAAGAATCTTTTTCAAAGAGTTCTAAAACAGGATCGATCCAGTTTTCGGTAACCTCCACATCAGAATTCAGAAGACAGTACAATTCATTTTTAATTTCTTTTAAACCTTCATTGTAGCCTCCTGCAAAGCCGTAATTTTTATTGTTTTCAATAATCTGTACCGAAGGAAAATTCTTTTGAAGAAAATCGACAGAATCATCGGTGGAAAGATTGTCAACCACATAAATATCAGCATTTTGAGAAAACTGAACCACATTGGGAAGAAATTTTTCCAGCCAGCTTTTCCCGTTCCAGTTTAAAATAACGACTGCTAATTTTTTCGACATGAGAAATTAAATTTTTTCTGAATCAAAAGTTTTTATAGAATCCTGATATTTCCATTTTCTGTGCGACCAAAGATAGTTATCGGGTCTTTTATTCAACGTATTTTCCAATAGTCTATGGAATTTTTTCACCACTTCATTTTCCACAAATTTTTCTCCGTCCGGATAAATTCTGTGATAATTAACCTGATAATAACCGCGTTTTACCTTCTTCATTTCACAGTAAATGAACGCCAGGTCCATTCTTGTTGCCAATTTATCATAACCGATGAAAACCGGAGTTCTCTGGTTTAAAAATTCTAAACCGTAATTAACGTGGGAAAAGTGGGGAGTCTGGTCTGCCACAAACATATAGGCAGAACTGCCTTTGCTTTTGGATCTGAAAATGTGCATGATCACTTCATTCGCTTCCAGTGCTTCATTCCCGAATTTATTACGGACTTTTTTCATCTGATTTTCCCAGAAATCACTGTTCACTTTTCTGTAAACAGGATGGCAGTGATCCTGCGGAATTACTTTAGCAAGAGCATTGATCCATTCCCAGTTGAAAACATGTCCCGCAAGCATAATCACATTTTTTCCTTCCGCTTTTGCCTCATGAAAAACTTCCTGATTGATGTGCTGCATTCTTACCCGCGATTCTGTTTCTGAAATACTGAAAGATTTTACCGTTTCTACAAGATAATCGGAAAAGTTGAGATAGAATTTCTTCCGGATCTCTGCAATTTCTTCCTCCGTTTTTTTTGGAAAAGAATTCTTCAGGTTTTGGGTAATTACATTTTTTCTGTAGCCGACGATATAATGATTCAGAAAGAAAATAATGTCTGAAAATACATACAAAACTTTCAGCGGAAGTTTGGAAATCAGATATAATATTTTGATAAGGAAATTCATAAAACATGCAAATTTACGCATAATAAAATTATGGTTCTGTTTTTGCTTACAAATAGTATTATTTTTTTATTTTTAACGTATGAAAAAATTATCATTAATCGCATTTCTGGGTTTAAGTTCCATTGCTTTCTCCCAGAATACCAATACCGTAAGACAGGAAGTTAAAAGTGGTTCAGAAGAAAAATCGTTATTGGTAAAGACAGATCATGCTGAACTGGATGCCAAGAAAAAAGCAGCAGAAGAGAAGGCGAAGCTTCCAAAACCTTATGATCCGAAAGCAGATGCAGAAAAAGATATTCAGAATCTTATTGCAAAAGCGAAAAAGGAGAAGAAAAACATCATGATTCAGGCAGGAGGAAACTGGTGCATCTGGTGTTTAAGATTCAATCAGTATGTACAGACTACTCCGGAACTGAAAAAATTAGTGGACGACAATTATCTATATTACCACCTGAATTATTCTCCGGAAAATAAAAACGAAAAGATATTTGCTAAATACGGCGATCCGGGAACGAAATTCGGATATCCTGTTTTCATCGTTCTGGATCAGAATGGTAAAATGATCCACGTTCAGCAGAGCGACGTTTTAGAGGAAGGAAAAGGATACAGCCTTGAAAAGGTAAAAGAGTTTTTCAACGTCTGGTCTCCAAAATCATAATCATAACCGGGAATTTCTCCCGGTTTT
Organism: Chryseobacterium sp. C2(2020); assembly: GCF_014218915.1. NCBI lineage: Bacteria > Pseudomonadati > Bacteroidota > Flavobacteriia > Flavobacteriales > Weeksellaceae > Chryseobacterium > Chryseobacterium sp. C2(2020). The sequence goes on along the minus strand of NZ_JACLCT010000025.1, from coordinate 19,161 downwards.
TTTATTTAAATAATATTCCTTACCACAATTTTCACCGGATGATACAGTAAAATAATTACTGCGGTAATTAAAGCCAGCCAGAACAATCCTGTAAAAATCTCCATATTGGAAAGCAGAATTGCCTGTGAATTTATTTTTGACTTAAAGATTCCGGTAGTGACAGACAAAGAGTCATTAACCGGAAGTTTCGAAATGGTATTTCCAAAAATCTGGTTCCATTGCGACGCGAAAATCGGGTTTGTGCTTACAAATTCCGAGCTTAAAGAATCGGAATGTTTTAGCGTTAAAAAAAGCATCAGATTCTGCATCAACGCATAACCGATTGCTGTGGTCCAGAATCTTGTGGCGGTTCCTACTGCGGTTGCATTGGAAACATACTGTTCCGGCATTCCTGCAATTAAGAAGAATACAAGCGGAGTAAAAAGCAAGCCTTGTCCGACTCCCTGAAGAAACAAGGGCGGACAAATCGTCTGAAGCGTTGTATCCGGATAAAAAGTGTAGGTAAACCATGCGCTGTCTATGGCTAAAATTAAAAATCCGGTAAAAAATACAAGCCTTGAAGAAGCACCTTTCGTGATGCACAATGCGGACAGAAAAACGCCCAGAAGACTTCCTGCAACGTTCCAGTACTGAACTTCCACAATATAATCCCACTGCCATTTCCAGACAACAGCCATCACGCTGTATACATTGTTGATGGAAGCTCTGAGAATATAAAAGATAAAGAAAAGAATAACCCCAACAATTACATTTTTCGAGCTGAAAACTTCAAAATGAAAAAACGGGCGCGGCTGATTTCTCTGTTTCAGCATGAATAATCCTCCAAAAACCAGGAACAGTAAAAAACAGAATACAATACTATCAGATTCAAACCACATCAGTCTTTTTCCATAGATCAGCGCGTAACCTCCTGTCTGAAGACATCCCCAAAGCAAAAACCAGCTTGTAATATCAAGCTGATACAAAGGTTTTTTCGGAAAAAATCTGTTTTTATTGAAAATAGCAAAAGCCATTACCAGAACGAAAACGTGAAAATAGACCATCATGAGAATCATGTGGCGGAAATCGTAGTTTTCTATGCTTGATTTCAGCAGGGAAGTGGTTAATGTTCCGCCTGTAAGAATAATGGTGTACATAAAAAGGTAGGCAATTTCTTTGGCGTGTTTTGTCTTTAATTCAGCCACAATAAGCGGGAGAAAAATGGCTCCTTCCAGAACTCCGAAAATTCCTTCCAGAAAACGGATGACAAGAATAATATGATAATCATGCGTAACAGAAAGTCCGTAAAGAATGAGAACGGAAGCGGAAGACATCAGCAAAGTATAATATTTTACGCTGAAATATGCCATAAAACGCTGTATCACCAAAAGCGTGACCACAAATGTTCCGTACATCAGGATCATGAGATACTGGATGTCGTCCGAATCTGCATCCATAAAAGACGCGGTAAATGCACTGTTGGAATGCAGAAGCGACAGCAGCATCAGATGCGGAAAAAGCGCGAGAATAAGAAGCGGAAGTTTCAGCCACTGCGGAACCCATCGATGATAAACTGAATTGTGATACATGATTAATTGAATAAAAAAAATAAAAAATTGCGAAAAGACAGAAAATTGTAAAAAAAGATAAGATGGCAAAATTGTATTCTGCCTTTTCGCTAAAAATAATTGATTGGTTAATTAAAAATCCGAGAAAAAAAAATTTGAAAAATGAAGACTCTAAAAAACTCAAACCCTCTCACTCTAAAACTCTAAATCTTCCTCGCACTCACCAGAACGTTCATTCCGGAAAGCAATTTTTCATTGTTTTGATTTTTGTTGAGAATGATTTTTACCGGAAATCGCTGTTCAATCTTTACAAAATTTCCTGTTGCATTGTCCGGTTTTACCAAAGAAAACTGGGAACCGGAAGCAGGAGAAACCGACAAAATTTTTCCTTTAAATTCCACATCAGGATACGCATCAGCGGTGATAATGACTTCTTTTTGCTGGTCGATTTGTCCCAACTGCGTTTCTTTATAATTGGCAATGATCCATTTTTCTTTGCTTACGATCTGAACCAAAGCCTGACCTTCTTTGATCAGTTGTCCTTCCTGAATGGTTTTCTTTCCTACCCAACCGTCGTAAGGTGCGGTAACATAAGTGTAGGAAAGAAAAAGCTTCGCATTGTTAAGATTGGCAGAACTTTGCTGTATCTGGCTTTTTACCGGAGCGATTTTCGTTTTTTGCTCACTAACGCCTGCTTTTACCGAGTTTTTTTGCTGTTCTAAAGCTATTAGACTCGCTTTTGCCTGTTCATACAAAGCTTTTGCATTTTCAAACTGCTGATCGGTTGCTGCATCTTCATCCACTAAATTTTTATATCGTTTAAAATCCTGTTCGGTTTTCCAGATGTCGATTTTGGCAGAAGCAATTTTTGCATCAATAATTTTAGTATCACTTTCTTTCGTATTCACTCCGCTTTCGATGGTGCTGATATTATCTGAATTAGCATGGAGACCGGCTTCCGCTATTTTTACCTGATTGATAAATTCGCGGTTGTCGATGATAACTAAAGTATCACCTTTATGCACAAACTGGTTTTCATTGAACTTTATTGTCTTTATAAAACCCGAAACTTTGCTGGAAACCGGCGTAATGTACTGTTCGATCTGCGCATCGTTGGTCGTTACATTTTTTCTCGAAAAAAGATAGAAGCTTAACATTCCTGTTATTCCGCTGATGATAAGAATCCACGCCAAAACGCTGATGATTTTATTGATTCTTTTTTCCTTTTGTGTTAATTGTTTCTTCGCCATAGTTTTATAAATTTCCAATCGTGTACTGGAGTTGGTAATATTTTAGTTGTCGGTTAATTTTTACGGAAATAAGGTTGGATTGCGCTTCCAGATAGGCATTGTCGGCATCAATGAGTTCGGTGATTAAACTTAACTTATTCGCATATTTGGTCTTTACGATCCTGTAATTTTCTTTTGCCTGATTGATCGCTTCTTCCGCAATGATTACTTTCTGTTCCGTTTCTTCGAATTTTTTGAAAGCTTCATACACTTCATGCCGGATATTTTCTTCGTTTTCTTCGATCTGCAATCGGGCAAGAGTTATATTTTCTTTTGCTTCCTGCATTTTGTATTTGTTTTTATACAGATTTTCGATGGGGTAGGTAAGATTGATACCGATCATTCCCAAACGGTACGCATAAGGTTCGGGCGGAAAAAACATCATATTGGGATATTTTAAAAAGTACTCTCCGCCTGCGGTAATTTTCGGTAAATAATTCGCTTTGGTAATTTTCTGATCCAGTTCTTTCAGAGTGAGATTTTTATTGGCAATTTCCACAGATTCGTTTTTATGTAAAGCGGTTTGTATTAATTCATTGATGTAAGGGATTTCTGCGTTCTCAGAAATTAAATCTTCCGTTTCTGCATGCATTTCCTGATTTTCCGGAAGGGAAAGCATCGTTTTCAGCTTGTGTTCTGCAATCTGAATATCGTTATCCAGCTCTGTCCGGCTCATTTTATGGTTAGAGAGTTGTAAAGAGGTTCTCAGAACTTCGTTTACCGTAACCACGCCGTTTGCTTTCAGGGCTTTCACTTGTTTGATGTTCACGGAATCTTCTTTCATTTTATCATTAATTAAACGCTGCTGTTCTTTTAAATGATGAATCTGGAGAAAAGCGGTGATAATTTCCATCTTTAGTTGTCTCTCATTCAGATGGGTTTTAAGAGATGAAATTTCGGTATCAATGGCGGCTTTTTTTTCGGTATTTTTAATTTTTCCGCCCATATAAAGAGGAATGGAAGCCGAAAGCGTAAAATCGTACATTCCATTGATGATGTTGTACTTTGTTGCTTTTGCAAACACGCCGTCTTCATGCTGAAAAAGATTGGTGACCTGATTGTAGCTTGTGTGGAATTCTATATCTGGAAGTTTTTCCATTTTCAGATCTTTTTCTCTGGTTTCGGACATCTCATCTTTTAAATGGCTGATTTTTATTTTTTTGTTTTGAATTAATCCGATCTCTATTGCTTTTTGCAGATTAAGATGTTGATAATCGGTTATCTGTGCCTGTAATAAATTACTCATAAGTAATAGGCACAACGCAAACCACTGATATCTGTTTGCGTATGATATCATTTTCATAAATATAGTTAAGATTTTTTGCTGAATTGATTTTGACTCTGCAAATTTACGCGGTGCAGCTTCCGACATGATTTGTGAAAACAGAAAAAGATTTGCTCATTTACGCCATATCGAAATTTTCTCTTTACCTTTATTGAATGAACGAAAGTCATTTTAAAGCAGTAGAAGAAGCAGATTCGGAATTTTACGTTTATCATGTGCTTACCGGAAAGGTGAAAACCGAAATCCATTATCACAGTTCAGCTCAGTTGGTTTATGCAGAAGGCGGAATCGTGCATATTTTCACCGATCTGAAACATTGGTATTTACCGGCAAGATGTTTTATGTGGATTCCTGCCGGAACACCGCATTACATTTTTTCTACCAGTCCGAAAGTGGATCTGTATAATTTTTATTTTAAAAAAGAAGAGAATGAAAATGGCTTTTTTGATGAAATCAATATTTATTCAGTAAGTCATCTTCTTCGGGAAATGATTTTGTATACCAAAGACTGGGATGGGAAAATCACAAAGAATGACGGAATAAAATATGATTTTCTTAAAGCGTTAAAAGGAATTTTACCTGAAAAGAGGGATAAAAAACTGGCATTTCCGGTTCAGCATCCTTTTCCGAATGATGAAATGCTTCTGAAGGTGGCACAGTATATTCATGCGAATCTGGAAAAGCCTTTAAGCATAGAATCTACGGCTAAAGAATTCGGGATGAGTACAAGAACGCTTTCCCGAAAGTTTAAGGAAATTCTGGGCATGAATTACGTCCGTTTTTTACGTGCGCTGAGAATTACCCGCTCTCTGGAACTGATGCTGGAAGGGAAGTACAATATGTATGAGATCGCGATGATGGTGGGATACAACAGTTTGTCGTCTTTCAGTAATATTTTTAAAAAGGTAATTGGGGTTGCTCCGACGGATTATCTTCAGAAGCTGAAGGGAGAGGAGTGATTTTGAGTTGTAGGGTTTGAGAGCTGTAGGGTTTGAGAGTGTTAGAGTTTGAGAGTTTGAGAGTTTGAGAGTTTGAGAGTGTTAGAGTTTGAGAGTGGGAGGGTTTTTGTGTTTTTTCTAAATACTAATGATACAAGTTTTTTATGGAAACATTAATTAACCTTAATTTATCGCAAAGAAAAACAAAAGAATTTATTTATTTATTTATTTATTTATTTATTGAAATTTTTTAAGCTAAACAAAGGCACTTCGTTTATTTAAAAAAGACAAAAATGGTATTACTTTGATGAGTTTTACGCCTTTGTATATCTTAAAAGCAGAATTCCGGATAATCGAATCTCTTTGTTTAACCTTGCATTTAAGAAGACTTATTCCGAACTTAGGATAATTAAATTTCTGCTTCATTCTTTATTTTCGGAGAAGTAAGTGTTGTGAGAACGTATCAGTATTGATTGATGACGGGAATTTTAGCCCCGATTGTAATGAAAATCCTTTTTTGAAAAAAAAAGATTGCAATGGAAAGCGGGAAATAGCTCCTGAAAAATATAGAGATGTTTTGTTTGAGGGTAGATTTCTCCTTCGTCGAAATGACAAATCTGCTGATGTAATGATAAATTGTTGTGAAAGATTGCTTCGTTGCTTCAGAACTACGTTCTCAGACCTTCAGTCTGTCGCAAGGCACAAAAAAACCACTTCGGTTGAAGTGGTTTATATGTTGAGAAAATCTCGTCTTGATTAAGCTTCTTCAGAAGATGCTTCTTCTTTTTTAGCAGGAGCTGCTTTTGGAGCTTCAACCGGAGCGTCAGATACAACATCGAATTCGTAGTTGTACTCAACGTTTCTGTGAAGTCTAACAAGAGCTGAGAATTTACCAGTTCTCTTGATGGTATTTCCAGGAATTTTGATGTATTTTTTATCTACAGATACTCCTGCTTTTCCTAGAGCTGCAGCTAAATCTGCATTGTTGATAGAACCGAATAATTTATCACCAGTACCCACTTTTGCAGGAATTGTGATAGAAGTTTTCTTTAATTGCTCTACTACAGCGTTTGCAGCAGCAACCAATTTAGCTTCTTCTTCTTTTCTAGCCTCCAAAGTAGCTTCTAAAGCTGCGATGTTTTTAGGAGTAGCTAATAAAGCGTACCCTTGAGGAATTAAGAAGTTTCTTGCATAACCAGGCTTTACGCTTACTGTGTCGAATTCAAGACCTAAGTTTTCTACGTCTTTTTTTAGAATAATGTTCATTGTTGTTGTCCGTTTTAGAGTTTGGAGTTCCGGGGTTTATATTCCGGCTTACTCTTCACATCGTTAGAATTTATAAATTAATTCAGCAACAAAAAGCCAAAAGCGAGAAGCTAATGGCTAATTGCAATTTTTTTATTTCAATAAGTCAGCTACGTATGGTAGTAACGCCAAGTGTCTTGCTCTTTTGATTGCAGCAGAAACTTTTCTTTGGTATTTTAAAGAAGTTCCTGTGTATCTTCTTGGTAAGATTTTACCTTGCTCGTTTACGAACTGTAATAAGAAATCAGCATCTTTGTAATCTACGTGCTTAATTCCGTATTTTTTGAATCTACAATATTTCTTTTCAGATTTTGTATTGATATCAAGCGGAGTAAGGAATTTTACTTCAGATTCTCCTCCAGCTGAGGCTTGTTTAGCCATTTCGTCTATTGCCATTGTCTTGTCTTTTAAAAATAGGGTTAATAATTAAGCTTTAGCTGCTTTTACTTTTGCTCTTCTAGTTACAGCATAGTCAACAGCGTGTTTGTCTAGTTTTGTAGTAAGGTAACGGATTACTCTCTCGTCACGCTTGAATGCCAATTCTAAATCAGCAACTACAGAACCTTCACCTTTAAACTCGATTAAAGTGTAGAATCCGTTCTTTTTCAATTGGATCGGGTAAGCTAATTTTTTTAATCCCCAGTTTTCTTTAGCAACGATTTCGCAGTTCTTTTCTTTAATAAGATCTTCGAATTTTTTCACTGCTTCCTCCACCTGTGCATCAGATAGAACGGGAGTTAAAATGAAAACAGTTTCGTAATTGTTCATAATGTTAAAAAATTTGTTAATTATTTCGAGGTGCAAAAGTAGAGAATATATTTGTAATATGCAATACGAAAGCGAATGTTTCTGAAAAATTGTGGTGGTAAATTGTTGTCAGTTCATGGTTTTTGTTTTTTATAAATGAACTTTAAACCCAAAACCCTGAACTCTAAATACTATCGTCTTTTCTGATCTCCGTTAAAAAATTCACTTTTATGACGTCATATAAAGAATGTCGGCTTACCAAAATGGAGGCAATGGAAGACACCATTCCGGCTAACATAAGATGAAATATTAAAGAATGTCTGTCGGTCATTTCCAGAACAATGATTGCCGATGTAAAAGGTGCTCTTGTAATTCCCGTTAAAAAAGCAACCATTCCTGCCAAAACAACAACATTGGTTTCATTCGGGCTTAAATGAATGAATCCTGAAATTACAGAACCAATACTTGCTCCGGCTGTTAAAGCAGGGGCAAAAATTCCTCCTGCGCCGCCGGAAGTGAAGGAAAGGGCAGGACCCAACATTCTTAAAACCGGAACGTACCAGTCTTCATGTTTTTCTGAAGTAAAAAGAACGCGTTCCATGATTTCTTTTCCGGAGCCTAATATTTCTCTGTTGATGAAAAAGGCTATAGAAGCGATGATCAGAGCGCAGAAAATTAAAAATGCTACGTTCGCACGGTCTGTTTTAAGTTTTCTTTTCTTCCAGTCATTCATTTTCAGCATAGTTACGGAGAGCTGACTGGCTAAAATTCCGGCAGTTCCTCCTACTAAAATGATGGGAAACATGACCATTAAAGAAACGTCATTTGTTTTTGGATATCCTAAATACAGGTAAGAACCTGCCAAAGTCTGCGCCGTTAAACCCGCAATGATAACTGCGGTAAACAGAGCGGTTTTAAAGTAATTGATGTGGGTTTTGGAAAGTTCTTCCACAGCGAAAACAATTCCGCCCAAAGGTGTGTTGAAAGCCGCTGCAAGTCCCGCTGCTGCACCCGTCATAATCATATTTTTCTTTGAAATTTTCGGCCACCATTCGGGAAGGTATTCGTTTACTTTTCTGAAAACAGAACCTGCAATCTGAATCGTAGGACCTTCGCGACCGACTGCACCGCCTCCGATAACCAAAACCAAAGAAGAAAGAATTTTAAAAACAATAATTTTTAAGCTTAGTAAACTTCGGATCTTTTTATGTTCTTTCGGGTTGGCTAATTCTACGGCTGCCATCACCTGAGGAATTCCGCTTCCTTTTGCATTCGGGGCAAATTCTTTTACGAGCCACCAAGACAAGACAAAACCAATCGGGGCAATTATGAAGATCATCCAGGAATGCCAGTCCAAAATAAAATGCAGAAGATTTTCTCCCCATGCAAAAATTTTGGCATACATCACCGCTACAAATCCCGTAATCACAGAGCCGATCCAGAAAGGGATTGCCTGAAGCAGATTGTACTTCAGTTGTTCGTTTCTAATATTATCAAAAGATTTTTTTAGAGATCTTCGGATGATGACTATTATTTTCAGCATTAAATGGTTTGTCGCAAGATTGTTGATAAAAATAAGGAATTTATATTTCTTCTAAAAATTTTGCTGCCCGTAAAGCGTTTTGTACAGAAAGTTCTTTAGGCAAGGCGAAGCTTAATAAGTCGTTTTTAATTTCCAGCTTAAAATCTTCATTAGAAAATGCTTTGATTATTTCTTTTCGTTCTGAGTTTAAAAAGGATTGGGTTTTTAAAGGATCACTTCCCAAAACATAAAAATCTTTAAAATCACGGTCTTTAAAATTAACAGTAAAGCTGCTGAATATTCCTGCAATTTTATCTGCCCATTTCTTTCTGTTGACTGAAATAAATCCATAATCACTGCTTAATTTTTTCATTCCCCAGATTTGCAGACTGTCGTATGAAGTTGTTGCGCGTGCTCCTTTTGCGGTGGTTCCTATTTTGCTGACGATAAAGAGATAAAAAGAATTTTGTCTATTTTTATCCGTAATGAAATAGCCTATTTTTGGAGTAAAAAGCGGTATTTCTTCAGCGGAGTTAAATTCATGAAAAGGGGAGGCTTTGATTTCAATAACAGCAATATCGTAAATTTCAAAAAGTTTGTCATAAACCTCAAAAATCAGATTTTCTTCTTCTTTTGAAAAGTCGAAAAGTTTTTTAACGTTTAGGTTTCTGAAATCGAGTTCCACGGTGAAAGTTTTTTTAGTTTAGACAAACTGAGAATTAAAGTTAAACATTGATTATTTTTTTATTAAATCTTGTATTTTGTTAATCATATTTTCTGCGTTGATATTTTCAGGGTTTAATGCTAAAGATTTTTTATAATTTTCTAATGCTAAAGTATAGTTTTTAATTGAAAAATAACTTTCTCCCAAACTGTCAAAAGCATTCGCCGACTGAGGATTTTCTTTAGTATTTAATGCAAAAACTTTTACTGCCTCATTAAATCTGGAATTTCTCATTAAAATATAACCGATATTATTCAAGGTATCTTCAAAATTCCATTTTGAATCTTTTGCTTTAATGTAATAATAATTTTTTTCAGCATTTGGATTGTTTGGCTTAGCAAATTCAGTAATAATTGATTCTTCTGCTAACAGAAAATTATCGGTTAAATTGTTATCCACGATGGATGCAATATGATTTATGAGGTGATATTGTTCTGGAAAAAAGTTATAACCATTTGACATCATAATTATTGCCATATTATTTTGTGGATAAAATCTGAAAGCGCTCACATTTCCTCCAGAAAAACCGTAAGACGAAATATTATTCACTTTATTGATTTCCCAGCCGTATGCAAAGATATTTTTTTTATTTCCATATTCAAATGGCTGCCACATCATGTCTTTTGTTTTTTGATTCAGGAAGTCATTTTTACTTAAATGGCTGCTCCATTTTAAAAATGCAGGCAGAGTAATGGCTATACCGTTTCCGGGACATGCTTTTTTTCCTTCAACATCTTTAGATTTTACATATTTTTTAGTCTCCGAATCGAAATTGTATTTTATAACACGGTTCGGAATTTTTTCAAGAGCATTTGACGAATAAACAACCTGATTTTTTACATCAGAAAATTGATTACTTAGAATAAAATCTTCAAAAGATTGTCCTGTAATTTTTTCAATAATCATAGAAAGAAGCATATAATTCGTTTGATTATATCTGAATTCGTTCCCTGTTGTAAAATCCATTTTCTCTTTGCTCAATCGTTCAATAGTTTTAGAACCTGAATATTCCGGCAGAATATCACTGAAAGCAATAAAATCCGGTATTCCGGAAGAATGGGTCAAGAGATTTTTTACCTTCACATTTTGCCATTCCTGTGGTAGATTTTCAACGTATTTTGAAACATTGTCTTCTAAAGATAATTTTCCTTGTTCTATTAATTGAAAAACACCAACGTCAGTCATTAATTTTGAAGTAGAATATATCCTGAACATTGAACTTGGACTTACTTTTTTAGCGTCTTCCAAATTTTCCGTACCATAATATTGCTCAAAAATTACTTTACTATCTTTTACAACACCAATTGCTAAACCGGGAATCTGATTTGCTTTAATGGCTTCTTTTACGTAATTATCAATTAATGTAAACTGATTGGCTTGCTGCGAAAAAGAGACGGCAGAAATATTTAAGACAAAAGTTGCCAGAAGAATTTGTTTCATATTTTGAGAATATAGGTTCTTGCTTTTATTTTAAGACAGTTAAAAAAAGCATTTTATTACATGGTTTGTCCGGATTTGGTATAAAATGTTACAAAGTTTTTCAAACAAAAAACCTCCGAAAAAAATCGAAGGTTTTTATATTGTAAAGATGTTTCGATAAGCTTAATATGACAATTACATCATTTATCACTTATCATTCATCATTTATAAATTATATTTCTGTATTCAGATCCCAGTTTTCAAGGTAATCATGAACATGTTTAAGCATCATTCCGCCTAAAGAACCATCTACAACTCTGTGGTCGTATGAGTGAGACATGAACATTAAGTTTCTGATTGCAATTACATCTCCGTCCGGCGTTTCAAGAACGGCAGGCTTTTTAACGATAGCTCCGATTGCCAAGATTGCAACCTGAGGCTGAGGAATAATCGGAGTTCCCATTAAGTTTCCGAAGCTTCCTACGTTAGAAATTGTATATGTTGCACCCTGAGTGTCTTCAGGTCTTAATTTTTTGTTTCTTGCTCTGTACGCTAAATCGTTGATTGCTTTTGCCAATCCTGAAAGTGATAACTGATCTGCATTTTTAATAACAGGAACGATAAGATTTCCGTCCGGTAAAGCTGTTGCCATACCGATGTTGATGTTTTTCTTTTTGATGATGTTTTCTCCGCTGATTGATACGTTAATCATAGGGAAATCCTGAATCGCTTTCACAACTGCTTTCACGAAAATCGGCATGAACGTCAGTTTTTCACCTTCACGTTTTTCAAAAAGAGATTTGTTTTTATTTCTCCATTTCACAACGTTGGTAACGTCTGTTTCGATGAAAGAAGTTACGTGCGGAGCAATCTGCTTCGCTTTTACCATGTTTTCAGCGATGATTTTTCTCATTCTGTCCATCGGAATGATCTCATCACCTGCAGCAGCCGTAATCGTAGCAGCAGGAGCTGAAGTCGCAACCGGTTGTGGAGCAGATGCAGTTTGTACAGAAGCTGCCTGTTGAACTGGCTGGTTTCCTCTGTTTTTAACGTACGCTAAAATATCTTCTTTGGTAATTCTTCCTTCCAGACCGCTTCCTTTGATGGTTTTAAGTTCGGTTTCAGAAATATTTTCCTGCTGTGCGATAGATTTTACAAGCGGCGAAAGATAAAGATCTCCCGAAAACTCTGTTGAAGCAGCAACTTTTAAAGGTTCTTCAATGGTTTTTAAGGTTTCCGCGTCCGGAGCAGCCGCCGGAGTTTCCGTTTTTACTTCTTCAGAAGCAGTGTTTCCGCCTTCTCCTTCAATTTCTAAAATAGCAATGGCTTCACCTACTTTTGCAACTTCGTCTTTCTGTTTCAAAATCTTTACGATTTTCCCCGAAACGGGTGTCGGAACGTCTGAATCTACCTTATCTGTTGCAATTTCTACTACGGAATCATCCTCTTTTACGCTATCACCTTCACTGAACAACCAGGAGATAATTGTCGCTTCCATAACACCTTCTCCCATGGACGGAAGCAATAATTTGTATTCTGCCATTTTTAATTTTTAGATTTTGACAAATATATAAAAAAAATCGATTTTTTTATGAAATATTAAATTTTAGAAAAATTCAATGTAAATATTTTCGCCCACGTTAAGTCCAAACAGGGATTTTGCCCCGTTTTTTCTGCTTCCTTTGTAGATGGTAAGCTCCAAAAGCTGACTGTCATTGAAGATTGCAGCAGACTGCCCATGAAATTCTGTTTCCCGATCCCAGTCCGAAACCACTTCCGTATGACTCGAAAAGACTCTTGAAAGTGCTAAGTTTCTGAATTTTATCGTGAAACTTTCGTATCCTTTTGAGATGGTTTCGAAAAAATCTTTATTAATATTTGAGATTATATTTCCGAAATTATCAATGTAGGTAACTTCTCCGATGATCATCTTTTCGGATTCATTATAAACAGGTTTCGGAAACAGAAGCTGTTTTGCGGTGTCTATTTTTCTGCCAATTACTTCGGGAAGTCCTCCGTTTGCCAGATGAACGGCTGCCGGAACAAAAACGTCCGTAGAAGTAAAATTAACGATGTCGTCAAAACGGTTGTTTAATGTAATTTCGTAGATTGCTTCAGGTTTAATATCAAAAAATATCAAACTTAAAACGCCGTTATCTGCCGCCAGAAAGTAATGTCCGTCGGATTTATATAAAATATTTTTCCTGTTTCTGTTGTGAAAACTGTCTACGGAAACAATATGAATCGTGCCTTTCGGAAAGTGTTTGTACGCATTTCTTACGATGTAAGACGTCTGTATAAGGTTAAATGCCTGTATTTCGTGACTAATATCAACAATATTAACCTTCTGATTCAGAGAAAGAATGCTCCCTTTTACAGCGGCGACTCTGTAATCCAAATTTCCGAAATCTGAAGTGAGGGTTATAATTGACATTGATGGTTGTATAGAATGATAGAAATGCAAATTTATCTAAAATAAAAGGAATGCCCGAAAAATTATGGAAAAGAATTTGATATAAATTTCAAAAAAAGCTTTAAATTTAAAATCTAAAATTAATAATAATACTGCATGTTTGAATTGACATATGATCTTGAGGATATCGATGCGAAAATCTTCTACGGAGTAAACAACCAATTTTTCAACCTTATAAAATCTACTTTTCCCACTCTTAAAATTACCGGAAGAGATCACTATATTTTTGCGATGGGCAATCAGGAAGCTTTGGACATTTTTAAGAAAAAGCTCGATGATATTGTCAATTTTATTTCAAAAAACAATTCTATAGACCTGAAAGATGTTGAAAATCTTCTGAATATTAAAGATGAAAACGAAAAGCAGCTTGTTTTCGATCAGGATATCATTGTAAAAGGTGTTAACGGTAAAATCATCAAAGCCAAAACCACCAATCTTAAAAAACTGGTTAAGGAAACCGAGAAAAAAGATATGGTTTTTGCGATCGGACCTGCCGGAACGGGAAAGACGTATACGAGTGTGGCTTTGGCGGCAAAAGCTTTAAGGGATAAAACCGTTAAAAGAATTGTTTTAACAAGACCTGCCGTAGAAGCAGGGGAGAGCTTAGGATTTTTACCGGGTGATCTTAAAGAAAAGCTGGATCCGTACTTACAGCCTTTGTATGACGCATTGCGTGATATGATTCCGCATGAAAAGCTGGAAGGTTTTATTGAAAAGAAAGTGATTGAAGTGGCTCCTTTAGCGTTTATGAGAGGAAGAACTTTGGATGATGCATTTGTAATTCTGGATGAAGCTCAAAATACGACTCATTCCCAAATGAAAATGTTTTTAACCAGAATGGGGATGAATGCTAAATTCATCATCACCGGAGATCCGAGTCAGGTGGATTTACCTCCGAAACAGCAATCCGGATTAAAGGAAGCCATGAGAATTCTAAAGGATGTAAAAGAAATCGGTTTTGTTCATTTAACAGAAGAGGATGTAGTAAGACACCCTGTTGTAAGAAAGATTATCCTTGCTTATAATGACGAGGAGAAAAGACAGCGAAACGATTAAACAATTTATCATAATATAATTGAAAAGCAGATCAACAGGAGTTGATCTGCTTTTTAATTTTTAAACAATCAATAACAAAAGTTTTGATATTAGAAAAAAAATATTATTTTTGCGGCTGATTAATAAAAAAAACTATTAACTATGAAGAAATTATTTCTTTTGACAGCAGTCGCTGTTATGGGGTTGAGCGCAAAAGCTCAGGAATTCAGATTCGGACCTAAAGCAGGATATTCTTATTCAACTCTTAAGCTTAAAGACAACTCAGATTCTGAAACATCAGATCCGTTACATACTTTTTACATCGGAGGTATTGCCGAATATAAAGTAAGCGATAGGTTTGGTTTACAGGGGGAACTTTTATATTCTCAACTTGGAGGAAAACTGAATATTGCAGAAGTTGATCCTAGTGATCCTACAAACTTTTTTAATGTTAAGGCAAAACAGACTTACCATACTTTATTAATTCCTGTTTCTGCTAAATATTTCATTACTGAAGGTCTTTCGGTTTCTGCAGGTGCAAGTTTTGGAGTTATCCTTTCTGCTAAGCAAAAATATTCTGCAGATTTAGGATTAGGCGGTGTTATTCCGGGATTTGAAATCAACAGCAGCGATGAAGTGGATATCAAAGATCAGTTAAATACTTTGAATATTGCTCCATTCCTTGGTGCTGAATATATGCTGGAGAACGGATTATTCTTTGATGCAAGATACAACATGGGAGTATCTAATTTGGCAAAAGACGCTTCAAACGGAGAAAAGTTAACTAACAGCTTTTTACAGGTCGGAGTAGGATTCAAATTCGGAGGAAACTAAGAATTTATTCTCATAAAAAATTAAAGCGGTACAGAATTTGTACCGCTTTTTTTCTGTATAAAATGCTACCACATTTTTATCATTAGAAAATTCAAAATTTAAAATTGTTAAAATGAAAAAACTATTATTATTAGGTGCTTTTGCGTTTTTAGGAGGTCTTACTCAGGCTCAGGAAGGTTTCAGACTGGGAGCACATGTTGGTGCTCCGCTTGGAGATGCATCCGATGCGGCAAGTGTAACTCTGGGATTGGATGCAGCATATATGTGGAATATTACTAAAGGTCTTGATATTGGTGCTGCTACAGGATATTCACACTTTTTCGGAAAAGATAATGTAGATGATTTTGGGTTTGTTCCTATTGCTGTTTCCGGAAAATACAGATTTAACAAGATTCCGTTGTTCGTAGGATTGGATCTCGGAGCAGGAATTTCTACCAGAAACTATATCAACAGCGGACTCTATGTAGCGCCGAGAGTAGGGTATCAGATGAAAAATACAGAGCTGTATTTAGGATTTCAGAGTGTAAGCAGTAAATACAAAGGTCGTGGTCCTTATTGGTACGGTGACGACCGATTTAACTTCGGAGCGGTTAATTTCGGGGTAAATTTTTTTCTGAAGTAAAATTTTTTAAAATCAACTATAATGAACTCCGATTGCAAAATTGGAGTTTTTTTATTCAAAAATTTGTGAAAACGCTAAAAGCCTTTATTTAATAGCTTTTATTATTGGAAATTGCTAAAAAATCCCGATGATATTAATCACATTAACAAATTTTAATATTCACAGCGGTCACTGTAAATTTGCCGTCAGAAAGTATTAAAATTATTAAAAAATGAAAAAGGTATTATTAGCAGGTGCTATTGCACTTTTCGGTTTATCTAATGCGCAAATCGCTAAAGGAACTACATATGTATCAGGAACTTTAAATTTTGCTGCAAGCGAAGATAACAATACAAATATCAAAACTAGTGATTTAACATTAGTTCCTACCATCGGACATTTCGTTGGAACAAACGTAGCAGTTGGAGTTGGTGTAGGTTATGCTTCAAGCGTAGCAAAAAACGAAGGCGCTGTTACTACAACTAAAAACACTCTTTCTGCATTTGTAGTAGAGCCTTTTGCAAGAAAATACTGGACTTTAGGTGAGAAATTCTACATCTTCGGTCAGCTTTCAGTACCAATGGCTTTCGGAAACGATAAGCGTGAGACTACTTTTGCAAACGCAACAACTACTACAGAAGAGAAATTCAATTCTTTCGGTGTTGCTGTGAAGCCAGGTTTAGATTATTTCTTAAACAAAAACTGGACTATCGAGGCTACAATCGGAGAATTCGGATACAGCAACTTCAAATACAAGAATGCTAAAAGTGTAGATAACTACAACTTCGGTCTTGATTTGGCTTCTGTTGGAATCGGTGTAAAATATGTTTTTGCAAAATAATAAACAAAGCATATAAACTAAAAAGTCCTGAGTTTTCTTGGGACTTTTTAATCTTTAAAAAAATCGTTAAAAATAAATTTTATAACTATGAAAAAACTATTATTAGCTGGTGCAATCGCATTTTTCGGATTATCTAACGCTCAGATGACTAAAGGTGACTGGGTAATCAGCGGAAACACAGGAATTGGTTTCAACAATATGGAAACTAAAACTAAGGTAAACGGTGAAACGTATGACGGTGTTAAAGTAAGTACTTTCGCTGTTACTCCATCTGTAGGTTATTTTGTAATTGATAAATTGGCTGTTGGAATCGATTTAGGTTTTACAAGTGTTACAACAAAAGATAGCGGTGATAAGAATACTGTTTCCAGCTTTTCTGTAATGCCAACTGCAACTTATTATTTTGCGAACAGCAGCAAAG
The DNA here is from genome assembly GCF_014218915.1 of Chryseobacterium sp. C2(2020). Taxonomy (NCBI): domain Bacteria; kingdom Pseudomonadati; phylum Bacteroidota; class Flavobacteriia; order Flavobacteriales; family Weeksellaceae; genus Chryseobacterium; species Chryseobacterium sp. C2(2020). The sequence continues at coordinate 2,180 of NZ_JACLCT010000025.1, read as the reverse complement.
TGGTTCCTTTCTTGGGAGCGGGTATTGGTTATGCTTCAAGCAAAACAAAAGAAACTATTTCAGGAACTTCAACAGATTATACTGCTGACGGTTTAGCTTGGAAAGTGAAAGGAGGAGTTACTTATATGGCAACTCAGTCTTTAGGGATTAACTTAGGAGTATCTTTCGATCAATTCTCGAACAAAGAAACTTATTTCGGTACTGAATTTAAGAACAGAGTAAATACTTTCGGGGTAAACGTAGGTTTCTCTTATTTCATCAAAGCTAAAGCTCAGAAATCTGATAAATAATTCAATTTCTTTCATTAGGATAAACAAAAAATCCGGTTCAGATATGAGCCGGATTTTGTATTTGTAAAACTTAAAGTCTTAGAACCATTCTTTCTGATTCTGAACATAAGTTCTGTCAAATTCTTCATCAGATTTTGTAAGGTAAATGATCCCTTCAATAAATCCAACAATACCAACAATTCCACAAGTTACAAGTCCTAAAACTAATTGAATAATACCTGCTTTAGTATATCCAAGATAGAATTTGTGAATTGCAAAAGTTCCCAGTAAAATTCCTAAAATTCCTGCAACAACTTTTTTTTCTGATTTGTAAGGTTGGTTGTAGTTCCCTTGTTTTTCGTTAAGTTCCATAATAATTATTTTTAATCGTTTTTTTTGTGTTTTATTTACCGAACATTCCGCCCATTCCAGGCATATTTGGCATTTTGCTCATCATCTGCATCATCTGTTTTCCTTGAGGACCCTGCATCATTTTCATCATTTTACCCATCTGATCGAATTGCTTCATCAATTGGTTAACATCCTCAATTTTTCTTCCTGCCCCTTTTGCAATTCTGTTTTTTCTCTGGGTGTTGATGATAGAAGGTTTTCTTCTTTCTTCAGGAGTCATAGAGTAGATGATTGCTTCAATATGTTTAAATGCATCATCGCTGATCTCAACATCTTTAATTGCTTTTCCAACGCCCGGAATCATCCCCATCAAATCCTTCATATTACCCATCTTTTTAATCTGGTTGATCTGCTTTAAGAAATCATCAAATCCAAATTCGTTTTTAGCGATTTTCTTGTGAAGTTTTTTCGCTTCCTCTTCATCAAACTGTTCCTGAGCTCTTTCTACCAAGGAAACAACGTCTCCCATTCCTAAGATTCTGTCTGCCATTCTTTCCGGGTAGAAAAGATCCAAAGCTTCCATTTTCTCTCCTGTAGAAATAAATTTAATCGGCTTTTCAACAACAGAACGGATCGTTAGAGCGGCTCCACCACGGGTATCACCGTCTAATTTCGTTAAAACAACCCCGTCAAAATTCAAAGTATCGTTGAATGCTTTTGCAGTATTCACAGCATCCTGTCCCGTCATGGAGTCAACAACGAAAAGTGTTTCGTTTGGCGTAATCACAGAATGAACGGTTTTAATTTCCTTCATCATTTGCTCATCGATTGCCAAACGACCCGCTGTATCCACGATCACTACATCATGACCGTTTGCTTTTGCAAAATTAATCGCATTCTGAGAAATGCTAGAAGGATCCATTGAACCTTCTTCCGTGAAAACGGGAACCCCGATTTGTCCGCCTAAAACTTTAAGCTGATCGATCGCAGCAGGACGATAGACGTCACACGCAACCAAAAGAGGTTTTTTATTTCTTTTTGTTTTTAAATAATTCGCCAGTTTTCCGGAAAAAGTAGTCTTACCGGAACCCTGAAGTCCTGCAATAAGAATTACAGAAGGCTTTCCTGAAAGATTAATACCTTCCTGAGAACCACCCATCAGATCTACTAGCTCATCGTGAACGATCTTCGTCATTAGCTGTCCCGGAGTAAGCGATGTAAGAACGTCCTGTCCTAAAGCTTTGTCCTGAACTCTTTTGGTAAGATCTTTTGCAACTTTATAATTAACATCGGCATCCACCAATGCTCTACGAATTTCTTTTACGGTTTCCGCAACGTTGATTTCCGTGATTTTTCCACGTCCTGAAATATTATGCAGCGCTTTGTCTAATTTATCCTGTAAACTATTAAACATATGTATTGTAAATTATAGGTTTGCAAAAATAAGGAAATTTTTAGGATATATTATAATAATTCAGGAAATTGGATGTACTAATTTAGCGTCCAGTTAAAGTTAAGCATAAAACCTTAATTTTAACCTATGAAACGAGAGAGAAAAAT